>CAIZHL010000166.1 GCA_903932755.1 uncultured beta proteobacterium | reverse complement strand
TCGGCTGCGACTCGGATATCGAGCCCTTGTAGCTAAGGAGTGCGCGCCGGATCCGTGACGAAACCGATCCGTGTCAGCCCGGCCTTCGCCGCGGCGCTCATCACCAGCGCCACGCTTTCATAGCGCGCATTGCGGTCAGCGCGGATATGCAATTCGGGTTGTGGTTGCTGCTTCGATGCGGCGGCAAAGCGCGACCCGAGATCGGCGACAAGCACCTTCTCGCCGTTCCAGAACAGTTCGCCGCCTTCGCGAATGCCGAATTCGACGTGCTCGGGCCGGGTGATATTGGCGCTGGAGGACGCCTTGGGCAGGTCGATTTTTACCGAGTGCGTGAGCAGCGGCGCGGTGACGATGAAAATCACCAGCAGCACCAGCATCACATCCACCAGCGGCACCACGTTCATGTCCGCCATCGGGGTTTGATGGTTGCGTCCGTTGAAACTGCCGATTGCCATGTGGCCTCCTTAACGCTTGACGGCGCCGACCGTGGTCAGCACGTAGAGATCGTGGGCGAATGCATCCAGCCGGGCCAGCCACATGCGGTTGCGGCGATTGAAGGCGTTGTAGGCGAGCACCGCGGGGATCGCCACGGCCAGGCCGAGCGCGGTCATGATCAGCGCCTCGCCGACCGGGCCGGCGACCTTGTCCAGCGTACCCTGGCCGGACAGGCCGATCTGCACCAGCGCATGGTAGATGCCCCACACCGTGCCGAACAGGCCGACATAGGGCGCCGCCGAACCCGCCGAGGCCAGCACGGTGAGGCCATGCTCGACGCGCGCGGCCTCCTGGTCGATACCGTTGCGCAAGACGCGTGTCAGGAATTCGCCCAGCCCGCCCGCTGCCGCCAGCTTGTGCGGGTGATGCGCCTCGCTGTCGCTGGCCGCTTGCAGGGCCTGCTGCGCCAGTTCGGCAAAGGCATTGTCGATCGGCTGCGCTGCCAGCGCGTTGCTCACGTCCTGCAAGGAGGGCGCATCCCAGAAGCCGGCGAGAAACGCCCCGGCGCGCTTTTGCGCGAGAGTGTTGGCGATCGCGCGCGTGATGATCAGGTACCAGCTCGCCACGGAAAGCAGCAACAGCGCAGCGAGCACCAGCTTGCCGACACCGTCGGTGTGGGCCAGAAAGTGGGCAAAACCCAGGTCGTTCAATGCGGCTGCTTCCATGGTTCAGTTTCCTTGTAAAACGAATTTGAAGGGTTGCAAGGCAACAGCGCGTACCGGCTGGCCGTTGCGTTGCGCCGGATTGCAGCGCCAGGCTTTCACCGCAGTGAGTGCCGCATCGTCGAGCCGCGCATGGCCGCTGCCCGTGGCAACGCGGGCCGTTGCAACTTGGCCCTGCTCATCGAGTTCGACACGCAGCACGGCGGTTCCGGTTTCATTCATGCGGCGAGACAGCAGCGGGTAGTTGGGTGCGGTACGTTCCGGGCAGGACACGGAGAGTTCCACACCCAGCGTTACCGGCCCGGCGGGTCTGGATTCGGCAGGCGCGGCAATGACAGAAGTCGGCGCTGGCGGCACGGCGATTTCGCCGGGCGAGGTGAGCGGAGCCTCGGCCGCCAGTTGCCTTGGTTGCGCCCTTTCTTCGGGTCGTGGCTTCGGCGGCTCGCGCTTTGGCACGGGTTCGACCTTGGGCAGCGATGGTGGCGCGATGAAGTTGACGAACAGGGTCGACACGTCCTGCGGCATGGAAATCAGGCGGTGCGTCCACAGCCCCCACAACGCGGCGGCGTGCAAAGCCACCACCACCAGCACTCCCGCAGACCGCTCCCATCGATGGCGAATGTCCATCCCGAGCGCCTGCCTAGGGCCGGAGAAAAGCGCGCACAACATCGGGCGGCGGCGCTCCGGTGTGGAAACGCGGCGCTCCGCTCGCCGGGATCAGCGCAACATAAGGCGTGAGCCCCCTCCACCCGGGATTCACCTTGAAACGCAGCGCCATGGCGTCACCATCGAACGCATACAGGAGATTGGCGTCGCGATAGTGGCGGTCCGCGAGCAGGGCTTTTTCCTGCCCTGCTCCATCCATCACCACCACCGCCAGGCGAATCTTCGAGCGCGATTTCCGTATCTCCTGCGCCAGGCTGTCGATCACCGCGGGGCAGTGTCCGCAATCCGTGGTCGAGAACACCACCACCATCGGCCGCGACGGCGATTGGCCCAACTCCTTCCAGGTTTCCATGCCGAAAGGAAGAATGTTCGCCGGCGCCGCAAAGGCCGTTGCGGCTGACGCGAACAAGCCGCCGATCAAGACGAGAAAGCGCGCCCGGCGCTCAAGGAACAATTGGCAAGACATGGATTTCCCTTTCCGTACGCCACAAGACCCGCATGCCTTCAGTCGTCACCAGCAAACGCGGGAAGTCGTTTTGCTCCTTGCTGGCCGCCAGATCGCGCAGGACAAAACTCGCGCCATCGTCGGCCGAGACCCACGCCCTGAGCTGCGTCTGCGCCCCGTCATAGCTGCGCCAGGCAATCGCCACCTGCCTGCCGAACGTGGTGACGTCGGCGTGCTCGGCGCGCGGATCGGGCAGTTCCTGCGCGACCCCCTGCGGCGTGCCGTCTGCTGCCAGCCGGCCATAACGAACCGCCACGCGACCGGCCTTTTCGCCGAACCAGACGGCGTGATAGCCGCCCTGAGCAGCCGGCGCGAGGCCCGGCCCGTGGTGCGGACAGGCATCCAGTTTCCAGCCGTCAACACTGGCGCGCACGGGCACTTTCGCCTCTTCACCCAGCACCGCAAAAGCGTGATCACGGATGTTGGGTTCGAAGACATGGCGCCACATCGCTGCCACGCCGCCGGCCGGCGCGGGTGTCAGTGCGATCCGGCAGCACTCGCAACTGTGGTCGGCCACCTTGATGTCGGGGCCGAAACTGCGGCCACCGTCGTGCGACTCGTTGCGGTAGATGGCGGCGCCCGCATAGGCGCTGCTCTTGCCGCGCTTGTCCGGGCTTTCGCCGGCCGTGCGCATGGCGTGCACCAGGTCCCTTTTGTCTATCCATACGACATGAAGCACGCCGTTGCGATCAAAGGCCAGCGATTCGAAGCGATGGGTAATCACCTGCCGATCGCGATGCACGGTAACGGGCGCGGAAAAGCTATTCCCGCCATCGCCC
>CAIZHL010000165.1 GCA_903932755.1 uncultured beta proteobacterium | reverse complement strand
GGCGCGCATCTGCGACTCAAGCACCTTTGACGACTGGATACGCATCTTCTGACCCTTGAAATCCGCCGGCGCGTGCAATGGCTTGTTGGCCGAGAATGACTTGAAGCCGTTGTCCCAGAAGGCCAGGCCCTTGATGCCCTTGGGCTCTAGCTTGGCCAGCAGGGAGGCGCCGATCGGTCCCTGCGTGACCTTGTGCAGGTCGGCGGTGTCGTCGAAAATGTAGGGGAAGTCGAAGACCTCGAATTCCTTGACGCCGAGCGGGCCGAACTTGGACAACGAGGGCGCCAGCATCTGCACGGCACCCATACGCAGAGCTTCGAGTTCTTCCTTGTCCTTGTACAGCGAGCTGTTGGCATAGACTTCGACCCTGGCATGGCCCTTGGTCAGCTCGTTCGCCCGCTTGGCGAAGAATTCCGACGCCTTGCCCTTGGGCGTATCGGCGGCGACGACATGGCTGAATTTGATTACGATCGGCGCCTGGGCCAGGGCGAACGTCGACAGAGTCGCAGCGACCAGACCGGCGAACAGGGTATGGATTTTCATTTTTCGATCCTCCTCGGAGTTGTTGTGGGTGCAACACTACCACCGCGCCCGCCCCGCTGTCGAACCTGCTCCGGCTCGCCCCCGGCGCGGCGGTAGAATCGAACCGGCGCGTCGGCACCCCGTCAGACCGACGCCCGGAACGCAGCGCCACAGGAGGCAAGGCATGACCGAATGCATCCCCGCCCGCTGGTATTTCGACCTGGTGTCGCCCTTCGCCTATCTCCACCTCAAGCGCTTCGGCGAACTGCATCCGACGCTCGACATCGAGCCGGTTCCCGTGCTCTTCGCCGGCCTGCTCAAGCACTGGGACAACAAGGGTCCGGCGGAACTGGCGCCGAAGCGCCTGCACACCTACCGCAGCTGCGTGTGGGCGGCCTCGCAACATGGCATACCCTTCCGCATGCCGCCGCGTCACCCGTTCAACCCGCTGCACGGGCAACGCCTGCTGGCCGGCCTCGGCGCGCCCCGCGCGGCGGTCGAGGCGGCCTACGATTTCATCTGGGGCGAAGGCCGCGACCTTGCCGCCGAGTGGCCGCTGTTCTACGCGCGACTGGGCGTCGACGGCGAACGGGCGGCGGCACTGATCGGCGATCCGCAGGTCAAACAGGCATTGATCGAAAACACCGCCGCCGCCGCGGCGCAGGGCGTGTTCGGCGTGCCGACGCTGGCGTTTCGCGGACAGAACTTCTGGGGCAGCGACACGATCGCCTGGGCCAATGCCTTCATCGAGAACCCGCGGATGTTCGATTCCGGCGAAATGAAGCGCGCCGGTGAAATCGAGGTCGGCGCCGCGCGCAAGGAAGTGCGCTGAACGGCAGATGCTCTCTCGGCTTCGTTGCGGACCTGTTGCATTGGCGACCCGTTGTTAAGCACAAGTTAAGGCGTCGGGAGCAAAGTCGGTGCATACCAACAGCCATGAAGGAGCTTCTGATGTCGCACACCGATACCCTGTTTCTCCCCACCATGCTTGCCGTGGTGCTTTCCACGACCCTGTTCGTCATGAGCATGGCATTCATCGTCATCCCGTATGCCATGGGCGGACATCCCGGCGAGCCCCGCGTGCCGGCAGCGCAAAATGGACAATTCCATCCCACTTGAGTCGCGGCCTGAATGCAAGCAGCCTCACTGACACGCTACGCCTGGCTCTCGATCGCGGCAGCGATCGCCACCATCCTGCTCAAGGGCGCGGCGTGGCAGATGACTGGCTCGGTCGGACTGCTGTCCGACGCCATCGAGTCATTCGTCAACCTCGCCGGGGCGATCATGGCCCTGTGGATGCTGACGCTGGCGGCGCGGCCGGCCGACGACGCCCACGCCCACGGACACGGCAAGGCGGAGTATTTCTCCAGCGCCTTCGAGGGCTTCCTGATTTTGCTGGCGGCGGGCAGCATCGGCTATGCGGCGATCGGTCGCCTGATGCACCCGCAAGCCCTGGAAGCGGTGGCGGCCGGCCTGCTGGTTTCCGTGGTGGCCTCCATCATCAATTTCGCCACCGCCCGCACCCTGATGCGCGTGGGCCGCACGCACAACTCGATCACCCTGGAGGCCGACGCGCATCACCTGATGACGGACGTGTGGACTTCGGCGGGGGTGATCGCCGGCGTCGGCCTGGTCTGGCTGACCGGCTGGCTCTGGCTCGACCCGGCCCTCGCCCTGCTGGTGGCGATGAATATCGTCTGGACCGGATGGCAACTGATGCAGCGTTCCGCCGCCGGGCTGATGGATGTCTCGCTGCCTGCCGAACAATTGGCGCAGGTCGAGGCCTTGCTGACGGGGTATCGCACCCGGGGTCTGGAGTTCCACGCCCTGCGCACCCGCCAGGCCGGCAGTCGCGTGTTCGTCACCCTGCACGTGCTGGTGCCGGGAAGCTGGACCGTACAGGTCGGTCACGACTGGTCGGAACGCATCGAGGCAGATATCCGCCTCGCCCTGCCGCACGCCCATGTCACGACCCACCTGGAACCCATCGAAGATCCCGTCTCGATGGCTGACCGGGAACTCGACCGGCCCGCCTGATACGACCGCCGCGCCGGGGAAGCCCCTCGCAGCAGATCAGGGCCGGAGCAGGCCCTGCTTCTCAATGAAGGCGATGATCTCCGCCAGGCCCTGCCCGGTCTTGAGGTTGCTGAAAATGAAGGGCCGCTCGCCGCGCATGCGCTTGGCATCGGTGGCCATGACTTCGAGCGAGGCGCCGACCATGGGTGCGAGGTCGATCTTGTTGATCACCAGCAGGTCGGAACGGGTGATGCCGGGGCCGCCCTTGCGCGGGATCTTCTCGCCGGCGGCGACGTCGATGACGTAGAGCGTCAGGTCGGACAATTCCGGACTGAAGGTCGCCGCAAGATTGTCGCCGCCGCTCTCGATGAAAATCATGTCCAGCCCGGCGAAGCGGCGGTTGAGGCGGTCGACGGCTTCGAGGTTGATCGAGGCGTCTTCGCGGATCGCCGTGTGCGGGCAACCGCCGGTCTCGACGCCGATGATGCGTTCCGGCGCCAGGGCCTGGTTCCTGACCAGGAACTGGGCGTCCTCCTCGGTGTAAATGTCGTTGGTCACCACGGCGATGTTGTAGCGCTCGCGCAGGGCCAGGCACAGGGCCAGGGTCAGCGCGGTCTTGCCGGAACCGACGGGGCCGCCGATGCCCACTCTCAATGCCTGTTTCATGATCTGAAGAGTCTCGTGTATTGGGTTTCGTGATTGCAGCAGGCGATGGCGAAGCCCGGTGCGAAGTTGGAATAGTCGGGCGCGGCCAGTGTCAGCGCCCGCTCGACCACGGCCGGCAGGCGGCGGCCGATTTCCTGCAGCAGGCGCTGGCCGGCGGCCTGTCCCAGCGGCACGGCCTTCAGCGCGGCCATGGTCTGGTTTTCGGCCCAGCTCCAGAGCCAGGCGGCGAGCGCATCCCTGGCGGGAATCTGCCAGGCCGCTGCAGCGCAAGTCCACATGTACGGAAAAGTCGGTGATGGCGACACGGCGATGGCATCGAGCAGGGGCCGCGGAAAGTCGCCCAGTTCATGCAGCAGCCTTTGCATCGAGTAGCCCATCTGCAAAGTCTCGGCCCGCAGCTCCGCGCTCTCGCGCGTGGCCAGGTATTCCGCGTCCAGTTCCAATGCCGCATCCGTAGCGCCGCCCGCCCATGCCTCCAGCATGCGCAGCAGCAGCGGCGCCTCGTAGCGGCCGAGATTCCATTCAAGCTGGTCGCCGATCCAGCGCAGCGCACTCGCCTCGTCCTTCACCGTGCCATCCTCGACCGCCCGTTCCAGCCCCTGCGAATAGCTGAAGGCGCCCACCGGCAGCGCCGGGCTGGCGAGTTGCAGCAATCTCGTCAGTGCGAGGCTCATCTGCCGACGAAGTGATCGTGGATGCGCGGTCCCCGGCCCTCACCGTCGGCGCTGTGGCCGTGGCCGCCATGGGCGCCGTAGGCACCGGACTCCGGCTCGAAAGGACCATCGACCTCGGCCACCGGCAGGCCCAGTCCGCGCAGCATTTCGCCCAGGACGTGGTCGCGCAGGAAGAGCAGGCGCCCGGGCAGAATCTGCACGGCGACATGGCGGTTGCCCAGGTGGTAGGCCGCCTTCGCAATCAGCAGCGGATCATCGCACGCCGCTTCCATCAGCGCCTCCGGAGCGGCCACCACTTCGACGATGCGACCGTCGCTGGCGAGCAGTTTGTCACCGCCGCGCATCACCGTGCCGCGCGGCAGGAACAATCCGCACTCCTCGCCCGAGGCCAGGCGCGCGCGCAAACGGCTCTTGCAGCGCGTCTCGAAAGCCAGCACCAGGCGGTCGCCGGCGACGCTGTCCGGCGCGGCGACCGACTCAAACAGCAGCATGGCTTGCGCTTGCTCGGGGCCGGATCAACCGAGGATCTCCGTAATGTGCTCGCGCTCGCGCAGTTCCGCCTTGACCTGCTCCATCTCGGGGCCCAGCGCGTCGCGCGCCGAGACCATGCCGATCACCTGCCCGTCCTCGTCAACGACGGGTACGTGGCGAAAGCCGCGCTCGAACATGATGTGCAGGGCCTGGCCGAAGGGCATGTCCGCTTCGATCGTGGCCGGGTTCACCGTCATGACATCGGCCAGGGTGGTACGCCTGGGGTCCTTGCCGGCGGCCAGCACGCGGTAGAGCGCGTCGCGCTCGGTGAAGATGCCGACCAGGCGCGAACCGTTCATTACCATGATGGCGCCGACCTTGGCGTCGCGCATGGCGGCGGCCGCGTCGAGCACCGACAGGGTGGCTGCCGCGGAGAGGATGTGCTGGTTCTTTACGAGCTGACTTACGGGTCTGTTGGGCATGGTGGTTCTCCTTGGGGTGAACTCAGAACAGAAAGTAGCGTTGCGTCATGGGCAGCGACTTGGCCGGCTCGCAGACCAGCAACTCGCCGTCGGCGCGCACCGCGTAGGTTTCGCTGTCGACTTCGATCACCGGCGTGGCGCTGTTGTGCACCATGTCGGCCTTGCTCACCTTGCGGCAGTCCTTCACCGGCTCCAGGCGCTTGGCGAGGTTCAGCGCGGCGACCGCGGGGTTCCGCATTGCCGCCTGCGAGACGAAGGTGAGCGAGGTCTTGAGGCCGCCGGCGAAGCTGCCGAACATCGGCCGGTAATGCACCGGCTGCGGCGTCGGGATCGAGGCGTTGGGATCGCCCATCGCGGCGGCGGCGATCATGCCGCCCTTGAGGATCAGGCTCGGCTTGACGCCGAAGAAGGCCGGCTTCCACAGCACCAGGTCGGCCAGCTTGCCCGGCTCGATGGAACCGACCACATGGCCGATGCCGTGGGTGATCGCCGGGTTGATGGTGTACTTGGCGATGTAACGTTTGACGCGCTGGTTGTCGTTCCTCGCCGTGTCCTCCTTCAGCGCGCCGCGCTGCAGCTTCATCTTGTGCGCGGTCTGCCAGGTGCGGATCAGCACCTCGCCGACGCGGCCCATGGCCTGCGAATCCGAGCTCATCATGGAGAAGGCGCCGAGGT
>CAIZHL010000164.1 GCA_903932755.1 uncultured beta proteobacterium | reverse complement strand
GTAAGCGCCAGGGAGATTCGCGATGACGTTCAAGCGCCTTACTGACTTCAATCTCGCCGGCAAGCGCGTCTTCATCCGCGCCGACCTCAATGTGCCGGTCAAGGACGGCAAGGTCACCTCGGACGCACGCATCACCGCGTCGATGCCGACCATCGAGTTCTGTCTCAAGGCCGGCGCCAAGGTGATGGTCACCTCGCATCTGGGCCGACCGGAAGAGGGCGTCTATGCCGAAGAGAATTCGCTGAAGCCCGTGGCCGATGTCATGGCCGCCAAGCTGGGCAGGCCGGTACGCGTGATCCGCGACTGGGTCGACGGCGGCTTTGAAGTGGCCGCAGGCGAAGTCGTGCTGCTGGAGAACTGCCGCTTCAACAAGGGCGAGAAGAAGAACGTCGAAGCCACGGCGAAGAAGTACGCCGCGCTGTGCGATCTCTTCGTCATGGACGCCTTCGGTACCGCGCATCGCGCCGAAGCCTCCACCTACGGCGTTGCCCAGTTCGCTCCGGCGGCCTGCGCCGGCCTCCTGGTGGCCGAGGAGCTCGAAGCGCTGACCAAGGCGCTGGCGACTCCGGCGCGGCCGATGGTGGCCATCGTCGGCGGTTCCAAGGTTTCAACCAAGCTCACCGTGCTCGAAGCCCTGTCCGAGAAGGTCGACCAGATGGTGGTCGGCGGCGGCATCGCCAACACCTTCCTCAAGGCTTCCGGCAAGAACGTCGGCAAGTCGCTGTGCGAGGACGACCTGGTGCCCACCGCGCAGGCGCTGATGAAGAAGATGACGGCGCGCGGTGCGACCATCCCTATCGCGGTCGACGTGGTCTGCGGCAAGAAGTTCGATGCCGCCGAGCCGGCCGTGGCCAAGGATGCGGGTGCAGTCGGCGACGACGACATGATTTTCGACATCGGCCCGAAGTCGGCGCAGGAACTGGTGGACATCATCATGAAGGCCGGCACCGTGGTCTGGAACGGCCCGGTCGGCGTCTTCGAATTCGACCAGTTCGGTGAAGGCACCAAGGCCGTCGCCATGGCCATCGCCAACACCAGGGCATTCACGCTGGCGGGCGGCGGCGATACCATCGCCGCGATCCAGAAGTACGACATCTACGACAAGGTCTCCTACATTTCCACGGCTGGCGGAGCCTTCCTCGAGTTCCTAGAAGGCAAGAAGTTGCCGGCGATCGAGATGCTCGAACAGCGGGCGGCCGGATGACCGCTACGCTCCAGCGCTCGACCAAGATCGTTGCCACGCTCGGTCCTGCGTCGAGCAGTCCGGAGCGCATGCTGGCGCTGGTGGCGGCGGGCGTGGATGTGGTCCGCATCAATTTTTCCCACGGCACGGCCGACGATCATCGCCAGCGGGTCGACGCGCTGCGTGCGGCGGCGCACGACATCGGGCGCACGGTCGGCGTCATGGCCGATCTGCAGGGTCCCAAGATCCGCATCGGCAAGTTCGCCGCCGGCCCGGTCAAGATAAAGGCCGGGCAGGAGTTCATCCTCGATGCCGCCTGCACCCTGGGCGACGAGGGGCGGGTCGGCCTCGACTACCCCGATCTGGTCAAGGACGTGCGCGCCGGTGACGTGCTGTTGCTCGATGACGGTCGCACCGTGTTCGATGTGCTGCAGGTTCACGGCAAGGAAATCCGCTGCCGCAACCGCCATGACGGGGAACTGTCGAACAACAAGGGCATCAACAAGCAGGGCGGCGGACTCACGGCGCCTGCCCTGACCGCCAAGGACATGGAGGACATCCGCACCGCGGCCAGCATCGGCATCGACTACGTGGCGGTTTCCTTTCCCAAGTCCGGCGACGACATGCGCCTGGCGCGTGCCCTGCTTAATGCCGCCGGCTCGAATGCGCTGCTGGTGGCCAAGATCGAACGGGTCGAGGCCATCGAAAACCTGAACAACATCCTCGAAGCCACCGACGGCGTGATGGTCGCGCGCGGCGACCTGGCGGTCGAAGTCGGCGATGCGGCGGTGCCCGCACTGCAGAAGCGCATCATCCGCACCGCGCGCGAATTCAACAAGTTCGCCATCACCGCAACGCAGATGATGGAATCGATGATCCACAGCCCGGTGCCGACCCGTGCCGAAGTCTCGGACGTCGCCAATGCGGTGCTCGACGGCACCGATGCGGTCATGCTCTCGGCGGAAACGGCGACCGGCGATTATCCGGTGCAGACCGTCGAGGCCATGGCGCGCATTTGTGTCGAGGCCGAAAAGTCCTCGGACTTTCCGCTCGATACGCATTTCCTTCATCGCGTGTTCACCCGCATCGACCAGTCGATCGCCATGGCCGCGCTGTTCGCCGCGCATCACCTGAAGGTCAAGGCCATCGCTTCGCTGACCGAGTCCGGCTCCACGGCACTGTGGATGTCGCGCCTCAACACCGGCATCCCGATCTATGCGCTGACCCAGGAAGTGCGCACGCGCTACAAGGTCAGCATCTTCAAGGGCGTGTTTCCGGTCATGGTGCGGCAGAGCGGACATGACCGCGACCAGGTGCTGCTCGATGCCGAGGAAGCCCTGATCGCCGCAGGCGTCGTTGCGGTGGGAGACCTTATCGTGCTCACCATCGGCGAGCCCATCGGCATGCCCGGCGGCACCAATACCATGAAGATCGTCAAAGTGGGCGAACACCGCTCGAACCAATAAGCCGTCAATCGAGTCACAACGAATTCATCCTTAGGAGAAAGCCATGCCCCTAGTTTCCATGCGTCAACTGCTCGACCACGCTGCCGAGAACGGCTACGGCCTGCCGGCTTTCAACGTTAACAACCTGGAGCAGATCCAGGCCATCATGGAAGCCGCCCAGGAGACCAACAGCCCGGTCATCATGCAGGGCTCGGCCGGCGCCCGCAAATATGCCGGCGAGCCCTATCTGCGCCATCTGATCGAGGCCGCGATCGAAACCCACCCGGACATTCCGATCGTGATGCACCAGGACCACGGCGCCAGCCCTGCGATCTGCATCCAGTCGATGCGTTCGGGTTTTTCCAGCGTGATGATGGACGGTTCGCTGCAGGAGGATGCCAAGACCCCTGCAAGTTTCGATTACAACAGCAAGGTGACGCGCCACGTGGTCGACATCGCCCACGCCATCGGCGTTTCGGTAGAGGGCGAACTGGGCTGCCTGGGTTCCCTGGAAACCGGCATGGGCGAGAAGGAAGACGGCCACGGCGCCGAGGGCGCGCTGTCGCACGACCAACTGCTGACCGATGTCAATGAAGCCGCCGACTTCGTCAAGGCCACCGGCGTCGACGCCCTGGCGATCGCCATTGGCACCTCGCACGGCGCCTACAAATTCACCCGCCCGCCCACCGGCGCGGTGCTGCGCATCGACCGCATCAGGGATATCCATGCCCGCATCCCGAATACCCATCTGGTGATGCACGGTTCGTCGTCGGTGCCGCAGGACTGGCTCAAGATCATCAACGAGAACGGCGGCAACATGGGCGCGACCTACGGCGTGCCGGTCGAGGAAATCGTCGAGGGCATCAAGCACGGCGTGCGCAAGATCAACATCGACACCGACCTGCGCATGGC
>CAIZHL010000163.1 GCA_903932755.1 uncultured beta proteobacterium | reverse complement strand
GATTGATCATGTGCCCGATATAGTCGAAGGCAAATACGACAAGCTGTTTCCTGTTCTTCTGACTGTGGGCTTTGGAAAATCTGTTTAGCCCTTTGAGCATTTCCTTTTTCCTCGCTGTTTCGGCAAGGTCGGCAAAAGTCCAGCGCCCATAGTGCTTGCTGAAAATGGTGCCGTGTAATGGGCGATTACATTCCATGGCTTCGGTCCTTTGCGGATTTCGCTATCTGCTGGGCTGTGTAAGCATTGTCAAAAATTATTTTGTGTTCGCCGGAAAGCCAAAAACAGTCTGGCGGGTCACGGCTCAAGCGCTGGAGATTGCGTTTCCTCCTGTTGTTGTCCAGGGCGCCGCCCTGTGTGCGCAAATCGGCGATATCGATCAGCCCCATAGTCCCAGCGGGAGTCAGGACGATATTGCCAAGATGAAGCGAGCGAAAGTAAACGCCGGATTCATGCAGCCCGGCAACGAAACGTCCCAGTTTTTCCGCCAGGTCCGGCTGCGCTGCATCGGTTTGGATAACCTGGCGGAGAGTCTTTCCTTCAAGAGGCAGGTAGCGCACCGCGTCGCGGGAAAAATCGGCGATGCGGAATACGCCGAGGACTTCCGGGCAGGGAATACTGCGTGCCTTGAGTTCTGCCGCATTGTCGGCAAAACGTTGTGCGTAGGGATACCAGGCCGCCGAGGATATCAGCCGCTTGCGGCGAAACAGCTTGAGGTAGTTGCCGTCCGCCAGTTGCAGCACTTTTTCGCCGTGCCGATCGAGTTCGAGCACCGTGGCAGTTGCGCGTAAGGCGAGGTAGGCGTCGTGGGAAAGGGTCTGCAATGGGTGGCTTCCGTGTCCGAACGGCGCATTCTAGCGCGCTGGAAAAACCATGCCCATGCTAGTATTCAAAGCCGATATTGAGCGCTGAATCCGCCTTGCGGCCTGCCCATGTCCCATCCCGATACGCACGCCACTTCCAGCCTGACCATCTATTTCCGCCTGCTGGGCTACGTCAAGCCTTATGCCGGGCTGTTTGCCACCAGCATCCTCGGTTACGTGATCTTCGCCTCGTCGCAGCCGATGTTGGCGGCGGTGCTCAAGTATTTCGTCGATGGCCTGATCGATCCGCAAGCCGCCACGCTCGGCAACATTCCCTTGTTGCGCGGGTTGCAAATGATGCATGCCGTGCCGCTGATGGTGGTGCTGATCGCCCTCTGGCAGGGCATCGGTTCCTATCTCGGCAACTTCTTCCTGGCGCGGGTGTCGATGGGGATCGTGCACGACCTGCGCGTGGCCCTGTTCAACAGCCTGCTGACCCTGCCCGACCGCTATTTCGACCAGAACAATTCCGGCCACCTGATTTCGCGCATCACCTTCAATGTCACGATGGTGACCGGCGCCGCGACCGACGCCATCAAGGTCGTCATCCGCGAAGGCCTGACGGTGACTTTCCTCTTCGCCTACCTGCTCTGGGCGAACTGGAAGCTGACGCTGGTGATGGTCGCCATCCTGCCGGTCATAGGCCTGATGGTGGTGACTGCCAGCCGCAAATTCCGCAAGCAGGCGAAAAAAATCCAGGTGGCGATGGGCGACGTGACGCATGTGGCGTCGGAAACCATCCATGGCCATCGCGTCGTGCGCAGTTTCGGCGGCGAGTCCTACGAGCAGCAGCGTTTTCTGGCTTCCAGCCAGAACAACATGGACCGCCAACTGCGCATGACGCGTACCGGCGCGATCTACACGCCCATGCTGCAACTGCTGATCTTCAGCGCCATGGGCGTGCTGTTCTTTTTGGTGCTGTGGCTGCGCGGCGACTCCTCGCCCGGCGACCTGGTCGCCTACATTACCGCAGCCGGGCTGCTGCCCAAGCCGATACGCCAGTTGTCGGAAGTCAGCTCGACGATACAGAAGGGCGTCGCGGCGGCGGAAAGCATCTTCCAGCAACTCGACGAATTGCCCGAAACCGATGCGGGCACGGTGAACGCGGAGCGTGTTGCCGGCAAGGTCGAAGTGCGTAATTTGTCCTTCAGCTATCCCGACAGCGGGCGACAGGTGCTCGACGATGTCAGCTTCGCCATCGAGCCCGGCCAGATGGTGGCGCTGGTCGGGCGTTCCGGCAGCGGCAAGACCACGCTCGCCAACCTGATCCCGCGTTTCTACCATCACGCGGAAGGGCAGATACTGATCGACGGCATCGACGTCGAACAGTACACGCTGCGCAACCTGCGCCGCCATGTCGCCGTGGTGACCCAGCAGGTGACCCTGTTCAACGACACGGTGGCCAGCAACATCGCCTACGGCGACCTCGCCGGCGCGCCGCGCGCCGCGATCGAAAGCGCGGCCGAAGCCGCCTTCGCCAGCGAGTTCATCAAGCAGCTGCCGCAGGGCTTCGACACCCTGGTCGGCGAAAACGGCGTGCTGCTTTCGGGGGGGCAGCGCCAGCGCCTGGCAATCGCCCGCGCACTGCTGAAGAACGCGCCGATCCTGATCCTCGACGAAGCGACCTCGGCGCTGGATACCGAGTCGGAACGCCACATCCAGGCGGCACTCGACCGGGTCATGAAGGGGCGCACCACGCTGGTTATCGCGCACCGGCTATCGACCATCGAAAAGGCCGATGTCATCATGGTGATGGACGCCGGGAAAATCGTCGAGCGCGGCAGCCATGCCGAGTTGATCGCGCTGGGCGGCCACTACACCCGCCTGCATGCCATGCAGTTCCGGGAGCCGGTTGAGTCGGCTTCCCCGGCTGACTGAATTCAGGGCCTCGGCAATACCGATTCCATTGCGCGCCGCAACGCGCTGCCCTGCGGCCAGTTGCGCAGGAAGCGGGCGCAGTCCTTATCCCATGCTCGCCTGAACGCCGCGTCGCCGGCATGCTGGCGCATGGCGTCGAGGTCGATCAGGTGCGGCTTGCCGTCGTGCCAGAGCAGGTTGGTGGCCTTCAGGTCGCCGTGGCTGATGCGCGCGGCGACGAGTTGCCGCAACAGCGCGCCGATGGCGTCGAGTTCGGCGGTGGGCGGTACCGTGTCGGGATCGGGGTAGCGCTCGGCGAGGCTGGCGCCGTCGCAGTATTCGGTGATCAGCCAGGCCTTGCCGCGCAGCGGGCCGGCGCGTTGTTCGACCAGGGCGAGGGGGCGCGGCGTAGCGATGCCGAGAAAATTCAGGCGATGCCCTTCCAGCCAGGAATGCCAGGCGCGGCTGGGCCGCCAGCTGCGCGACAGGGCATGGACGGGGCCCTTGATGTTGTAGCGCTTGATCACCAGCGGGCGGCCATTGACTTCAACCCGCGCCAGCGTCGCGGTCCTGCCGCGTTTCAGCGGCACGCCTTTTTCCAGCCAGGCATCGGGGTCGTGGATCAGCGGGGCGAGCAGGCCGGTCTCGGCGCGCAGCATGGAGAAGAAACGATCGACGCGATGCGCGGACTTGAACAGGCTGCAATCGCGCAGGGATTTGTCCAGATAGTCGACCAGGCGCGCTTTGTGGGCGCGGGAAGTGGCTGCAGCAAGTTGTGCTGCATCGATGCCTGCAGCGGGATTGCCGTCGCCGTAGGCGCGCAGCAGGGCGACCCGCAATGCCGCTTCGACCTGCGGCTGCAACTGGGCAAGCAGCAGGGCCAGATTGGCCGCGCAGTCGGCCGCAGCTGCCGATTCGCGGATGGCATCGCCGTCGATGACGTAGAGCCGGCCGTCTTCGAGCAGGAAATTGCCGAGGTGGGCATCCTCCTGCACCAGGCCTTTGGCGTGCATGCGGCCAAGCTGCGCGAAGACCGGCAACAATTCGTCGAGTACCGCGCCATCCGGGTTGCGTGCGTCGGCGAGGTAATCGTAGAGTACGTAGTGGCCGCCATCGCCGAGCGGACCTGAGGCCAGCAATGTCGGGGTGGGCAGGCCGTGCCGCTTGAGGTTTTCGGCGCCGCGGCATTCGCGCTGCCAGTGGCGTTCGCTGCCGCGTTCCGCGATGAACAGCTTGGCCAGCACCTTGCGGCCCTGCCATTCGCCGTTACCGGTCAGGCGCTTGCCGGGCAGGATGCGCTGCCAGGCGTGGACCGCGACCAGGCTGCCGTCTTCGAGCGCGATGCGGATTTGCGGCAGCGGGTTGCGGCCG
>CAIZHL010000162.1 GCA_903932755.1 uncultured beta proteobacterium | reverse complement strand
TGCGGGCGACGCGCGGATCGACGCCGCCGATGTCGAGCGCGCCGCTGGTTTCCAGCGATACCGAATAGCCGGCATCGCACAGCTCATCGAGCAAGGCCAGGCAGCCTTTCTGCGCCAGCGGCTCGCCGCCGGTGACGCAGACCGTGGCGCACTCGAAGGCGGCGATGCGCCGCAGGACCTCGTCGATCGCCAGCACTTCGCCGCCGCTGAAGGCGTAGGCGGTATCGCACCAGGTGCAGCGCAAGGGGCAGCCGGTGAGCCGCACGAATACCGTGGGCAGGCCGACGCGGCTGGACTCACCCTGGATGGAGTGAAATATTTCGGTGATGCGCAGCGTGCTGCCCGATCCGCTGCGCAGCGCGCTGTCGGCGGGCGGCACTACTTCTTCTTCAGCTTCAGCCTGGCCTTCTTGCCGGCTTCGCTTTCGGGGTATTTTTCGGCCAGCAGTTCCAGCGTGGCCCTGGCGCCTTTCCAGTCCTTGGTCGCTTCGAGGCTGGCGACGCGGCTCTCCAGTGCTGCCGGTGCGCGTTCGTCGTTGGGCCAGCCCGCGGCAAACTTGGCGAACAGGTCGGCGGCGGCGGCGTGGTCCTTGGCTTGGGCGTGGGCGTAAGCGCCCCAGTAGTGGGCCGATGCGATCAGGCTGCTGTTCGGGTAAGCCTTGATGAAGGCGAGGAAGGACGCGCCGGCTTCCTTGAATTTGGCGGCTTTGAGGCCGGCCAGCGCGGCTTCGTAATCGCGGGTTTCCTGCGCGGGGTCGACTTTCGGGGCGTCAGCCTTGCTTTCGACCTTGGGGTCGGCCGGGGGGGCTGGTTCCAGCTTGCGCAGCCGGCTGTCCAGATCGACATAAAAGTCCTTCTGCCGCTTCTGTGCCGCTTCGAGCTCGTAGCTGAGGACCTCGATCTGGCCGCGCAGTTTGGCGATGTCGGCTTTGATCGCCTCGACCTGGTTGGCGAAGTCGATCTGGTTGCGGTTGATGGTGTCGGCGCGCCTGGCAAGCTCGGCAAACTCTCCCTTGAGCACCTCGATGCGCTGGCGGGCCTCGTCGTCATCGAACATGCCGGCCCGGGCGGGCGAGAACAGGAGCGCGGTCAGCAGCAGTGCAGGCAGGAGCGCCCGCAGCCATTTACCCATCTTCAAAACTCACCCGAGTAAAGCATGTCGCCGCGGCGGTTCTTGCCCCAGCAGTCTTCGCTGGCTTCGGTGCAGGCCGGCTTTTCCTCGCCGAGGCTGACCGCTTCAAGCTGGTCTTCGCGGGCGCCGAGCAGGACCAGGGCCTTGCGCACCGCTTCGGCGCGCTTCTGGCCCAGGGCCAGGTTGTACTCGCGGCTGCCGCGCTCGTCGGCATTGCCCTGGATCAGCATTTTCATTTTCCCGTTGGCGGCGAGGAACTTGCCGTGGGCCGCCAGCAGTGCCTGGAACTCGTCCTTCACCACATAGCTGTCGTAGTCGAAATAAATGCTGCGCTTGGACAGCGGGCTCTTCGGATCCTTGAGCGCGGCGATGCTGTTGGGGTCGAACTGTTCGGGCCTGACCTGGACCACCGGCGGTGTATCGACCTTGACGGCGCCGGGATTGCGCGATTCGACGCCCGCGGGGTCCTGTTCCGGGGCCGGCGGCTGCGAACCGCAGGCGGCAAGCAGCAGGGCTGCCGTTGAGAGAATGATGAGTGCGCGCATGGTGGATTCCTAGATAAGTGCAGCCACGAATATGGTTTCGGAACCTATCGGACCAGGGGGCCCCAGGCAGGTTCCCGCACGTCGGCGGCCTGCACGGAGAGCTTTTGCTTGACCCGGCCGTCGCTGGATACCGCCGCCAGCACGCCGCGCCCACCGATTTCGGTGGCATACAGGATCATGCGGCCGTTGGGGGCGAAGCTGGGCGACTCGTCCTTGGTCGAGTCGGTGAGGATCTGCGTCTGCTTGCTCGCCAGGTCCATCAGCGCCAGCTGGAAGCGGCCGCCGTTCCTGGCGATGAAGGCCATGCTCTTGCCGTCGGGCGAGAGGCGCGGCGTGACGTTGTAGCTGCCTTCGAAGGTGACCCGCTCGGCATTGCCGCCGCTGCTGAGGATGCGGTAGATCTGCGGGCTGCCGCCGCGATCCGATGTGAAATAGATGTACTGGCCGTCGGGCGCCCAGCGCGGTTCCGTGTCGATGCCGGAGGATGTCGCGATGCGTTTCACGCCGCTGCCGTCGGCATTCACCACATACAGTTGCGAGGAGCCGTCCTTGGTCAGCACCACGGCGAGCTGCTTGCCGTCCGGCGACCAGGCCGGCGCCGAGTTCGAACCCTTGAAGTTGGCGGCGACATGGCGCCGGCCGCTGGCCAGGTCATGCACATAGACCACCGGCTTTTTCGCTTCGAAGGAGACATAGGCCAGCTTGGCCCCGTCGGGCGACCATGCCGGCGAGATGATCGGCTCGCGCGAGGCCAGCGCCGCCTGGTCGTTGGCGCCGTCGGCATCGGCGATTTTCAGTTCGTAGCGGCCGGTGCTCTTCACCACGTAGGCGATGCGCGTGGAGAACACGCCGGGTTCGCCGGTGAGCTTTTCATAGATGAAATCGGCGATGCGATGGGCCGTCGCGCGCAACTGCACCCCGGTGTGCAAGTAGGCGGGACTACCCAGCACGGCCTGCTTCTGCACGTCGGTCAGGCGCACGCGGGTTTCGTGGCGGCCGTCGGCGGCGGTGACCACGCTGCCGCCGGCGACGACATCGGCGCCGCGCGCCTTGAGGTCTTCAAACGGGGGCGTGGCACTGTCGCTCAAGGGCGCGCCGGTATCGACCAGGCGGAACAGGCCGCTGCGTTCGAGGTCGGCGCGCACCACCGAGGTCAGGGCCTGGGCGACGATGCGTTCGCCGGTGAATTCGGCAATGGCGACCGGCAGGCGGTTGGCGCCGGCACCGGTGATTTCCAC
>CAIZHL010000161.1 GCA_903932755.1 uncultured beta proteobacterium | reverse complement strand
GCCGTTTTTCTTTCTGCGGGTTTCGGTCTCATGTAACCACCATGTAAGCAGATTTCCTCAATCAAAGGGTAGTTCTGTGTTGGCCGGCGTAGGCCATTCGGCGCGGCCGTTCTCTGTTACAGGTACTGCAGGAGGCACACAGGCCTGCGTGTCCAACCTAGAATCACCAACAGACATGGAAACGTCGCTGGATATTTTTCATTTTGCCGAATGCTGGTGGCTCATCCAGTGAGCCAAGTATGGCCTATTCTTCCTGATAGCCCGATCAATGTAGCGAACTGGTCGGAAGATGAGCAATGGGCAAACTACCCGGAAGGGGCACGACCAAAATCGGCTTATTTCCCACCAGCAGAACCGCTGCCTGACTTCATCAAGCCTGAGCGGAGGTATTTATTTAAGCGTTCTCAGCGGCGGTATCCGGAGCAATTCTGGGCAGAAGTCGTTGCGTACCATATTGGCTGCTTGTTGGATGTTGATGTTCCTCCTGCCTACCCGGCGATCAACAGCGCAACTGGTGAATGCGCCGCGCTGATCGAGTGGTTCTATGAGGACGGCAAGGCGCTGTTTGAAATGGGCGGACACTTCATGCAACAGATCATTAAAGACTTTGACCGCGTAAGGGGAGGTCAGCATAACTTTCATGCAATCAACGTCCTGTTTCGGGCGCTGCAGCGGGATGGCCTGGTGACACCAGACTGGGGAGAGGAATGGGCAAAGATGCTGATGTTCGACGCGCTGTGCGGGAATACGGACCGCCACCAGGACAACTGGGGCATCGTGTTCGACCTAGCCACAAAGCCACCTGTCGGCCGGCTGTCGCCCTGCTATGACAACGGGACCAGCTTGGGCCATGAGCTATGGGAAGAGTACCAAGGGAAGAAGTGGAATGATGATCGATGGTTGAAGTACATCAACAACGGGATGCACCACATGAGGTGGACGCTGGAAGCACCACAGCGCGAGGGGCATGTTTCCGGCGTGCAAAAGCTGGCAGTGTTGTTTCCTGCGCTGCGATCATTAATGCACGCCCGCCTTACTGCTTTTGACATGCTCACGTTGCGTGATACTCTCAAAAAAATGTCCGCGATTGCTATGCCGATTCGCTTGACGCCTTGGCGTACTGACCTGATCTATCGCTTGGTAAATACCCGTCGCAGCCTTTTACTTTCCGCCTTGCAATGAACCGCATCCAACACTTGATTGAACCACGCCGCTTGCTGTTGTCCTGGCAGCGTCCTATCGCCGGTACAGAGCGCCGCACGCGCCGAATTGTGGGCGAGATCGAGCGCCGCGACGAAGGCACGGTATTTCGCTACCTGCCGAATCGGGAGGACTTCACTAAGGCACAGTCAGAGGGCTTTCGCGGCTTTCCCGCCTTCGGCCTCAAGCTGGATCATGAATTCACGACCGGCGTGTTGGAGGCGTTCGGGCGTCGGTTGCCGCCACGTAAGCGTGAAGATTTCCGTGAATACCTAGCGCGCTTCCGTCTCCCGGAGAGCTTCAACGGTTCAGATATGGCACTGCTGGCCTACACCGGAGCCAAACTGCCAGGTGATGGCTTCGAGTTGGTCCCCGACCTGGAAGGCATTGTGCCGCCCCTGGAGTTGGTGATTGAGGTTGCTGGATTCCGTCATCAGGAAGTGTCGGCAGTGTCTGTTGCGCCTGGTGATCCGGTTCGTCTAGTGCCGGAGCCCGATAATCCGCAGCATGCCCAGGCAATTGCGATTCATCATGCAAGCGGGATCATTGGCTACGTCCCGCGCCCCTATTGCGTGGCGTTTTCTCAGTGGATTGCGGGGCATGTCGTTGAAGCGCAGATCGACCGGATCAACGGCAAGCCAGATCGGCCGCTGGTCTATTTGTTCGTCGCGGTTTCGTAGATCTACTTCCCCGTTAGTTCCGCAACTTTGCGGCTGCACATGGTCAGTCGCCCGGTGCTTTGCTGCTCGTTGACGGAAGCGTATTCGGTCGCAGCCCCCTGCGTACCTCTCTTCTCTGGGATTCGAAATCCGAGAAAGCCAAACTCCTCCTTATCCTCCCGTTACTTCCACATTAGCTTGTCACGGCTTCATGCTGGTTCTCGGTCCGGCATTGCCAGGGTGGTTGTGACGGGCTGTCCGGCGTCATCCCGGGAGCGATCCTGGCGGGCAAGTATTCACGCGGCAGATGTCGCACTTCAACCCACACGGAAACATAAAAATAAATGTAGGCACGTTGATTGCTATCGTGCCATGCGTGGATATGATTCGCGCTGAAGTTAAGTTTTGACGGTTGGCGCGCATGACGTGCGCCTTGGTTAATCCAAGGTGGCTCTGCGCGAGAATCGAAATTTGATTGGTTGCGCAGGAGTGCGACCTTGTGATTGTGCCCGCAGAGACAGGAGTCGAAACGGGCTTGCAAGGAGCATTCATTCCGTGGTTACAACCAAGAAATTCGCCGATCAGATCGGCAACCTCCCGACCTCGATTCATCATCAGCTATGCAAGACCGGGAGTTACTTCGGTGTCAGGCCGGTAAAACTTCCCAATGGCCGCCTTCTTTGGCCCGACGACGCTGTTGAGCAATTGATCGCCCAGCGCTCGAAGAAGCAGGAGGCCGATCATGCAGCGGCCTAACGTGGCGACGCCACCGGGGGCGGTGGCGTCGGGTAAAGCGGTTGCCGCAAGGAGAATCGACAGGACGAACTTTACCGCGCATGGGCGGAGCTTATGTCTTCGCCGCTCCAGCGTGATTGGCGGCTGGTGCTTCCTTCGACTTCGTGTAGACGAAATCTTAGCCAGAACGGGCAGCTTGCGCCTTCAGGCCGTTGGCGAGCCTGGGCGCGGAGGTGCCGGGTCATGAAGAAGCATAACTGCACATGCCCGCGCCCTTGGTGCGATTGGCCTGCCTGCCGTGGCCATCGTGGTAAGGCCGCCATCGTCAAACTCGCTCTTTGGGGCTTGCTGCCGGTCGCATTCGGGGAGTGGTTGATCCGCAATCTCGGCTGGGAGGGCGCGTAGCCATGGCTCGAATCCGCACCATCAAGCCAGAGTTCTGGACATCCCCTCAAATAGTTTCGTGCTCACTACCGGCTAGGCTCGCATTCATTGGCCTGCTCAACTTCTGCGACGACAACGGGATTCATCCTGCCTCGGCGAGTCGCCTGCGTATGCAGGTATTCCCGGAAGACGACATTGGCGACGAAGCGATTCGCGCCCGAGTTGCCGAGTTGATCCGCTACGGCCTGGTTGCGACCTACGTGGTAGGTGACGAGTCATTCTGGCTTGTCACGGGGTGGGCGCGACACCAAAAAATCGACAAGCCAACCTATCGCCATCCCATTCCAGATGGCCGCGTGGCGAATCTCACCGACGAAGATCGGCGCGCAGTAATCGATAACTCGGCGAGGGATCTAGCCGAATCTACTAGCCGAAACATATCGGCGAAGGAATTCGGCGAATCCCCTAGTCGAGGTTCCTCGGGTCGGGAGTCTAATGGAGTCGAATGGAGAACCCCCCCTAGCCAAGAGGAAGATGGTCCACCTACGGAGTACACAGGGGGCGGAGCGCCAAATATTCCCCGGCGGCGTTTTGTGGCGGTGGGAGGCGATCATGCTTGACCTGCGCCCCTACCAAGCTGCCGCCGTCCAAGCGCTTCGCGTTGCCTTGGCTGGGGGTGCTCTGCGGGTGATGCTCTACTCGCCTACCGGGTCTGGAAAGACCGAGATGGCGCTGGCGATCATTCACGGCGCTAGGGCCAAGGGTAAGCGTGTCATCTTCCTGGCGAACCGCATCCACCTGGTCGAACAGGCAAGTCGTCGGTTCTACGCCTCTGGGATCGACCACGGCATCATTCAGGGCGAGAACACCCGCGATACGCATTTGCCAGTGCTGATCGGAAGCATTGACACGGTGGCTCGTCGCGGCTTTCCTGATGTCGACGTGATTGTGATCGATGAAGCTCACGCGGTAGCAGGATCTAAGCGTTTCCGCGGCGTCGTATTCAGCAACTCGGCCCGGCCAATCATTGGATTGAGTGCGACTCCGTTTTCAAAGGGCCTAGGAAAGAGGTATCCAGAACTCGATGGCCCTCTCTTTGAGCAGATGGTAGTGGCCGCCACCATTAGCAAATTGATCGAAGTGGACTTTCTGGTCGACGCGGAGTTCTATGCGCCGGCCGAACCTGACCTGTCTAGCGTGAAGACGACACGCAACGCATTTGGAGAGATCGACTACTGCGAGAGAGATCTGGGCAAGGCCGTCGACAAGCCTGAACTGATCGGCGACATCGTTTCGCATTGGTTCAAGCTAGCCGCGGGAACGCCAACCGTGGTGTTCGCCACCAATATTGCGCACAGCAAACACATTACCGCGCAATTCCGTGCGGCCGGCGTGGCAGCAGAACATATCGACTGCTACACAGATGACGTCGAGCGTGCGGCAATATTGGCGCGGATCGAAAGCGGTGAGACAACGGTTATCAGCAATGTCGGCATCCTCGCTGAAGGTTGGGACTTTCCGGCGTGCCGAACGCTGATCCTCGCACGACCTACGAAAAGCCTAATTCGCTACGTGCAGATGGTCGGTCGAGTCCTTCGTCCATTCGATAGCAAGACAGTGGCGCTGGTGTTGGACCATTCGGGCACCGTCAGGAGCCTGGGATTTCCGACCGACGACTTACCGCTTGAACTCGACGATGGTGCGCCCAATGTATCGGCGAAGCCTCGGGAGCGCGAGGAATCTCTGCCAAAGCCATGCCCCTCCTGTGCCTACGTAAAGCCTGCAAAGGTGCATGTCTGTCCGAAATGCGGCTTCGCGCCCGAGTGCCAGTCTGATGTCGTTGTCGGCGACGGCGAGCTGGTGCGGATCAAGCGCGGCAAGCGCACCATTGGGCCGGAGACAAAGCAGCACGTTTGGTCGCAACTGCTGTTCGTCAAGCAAAAGCGCGGCTACTCGCGCGGCTGGGCTTCGCACAAATACCGCGAATTCTTCGACGTGTGGCCCAAGGGCCTGCGCGACGTGCCGGCGACTCCAACTCAGGAACTGCTCAACTGGATCAAGTCACGCGACATCGCCTACGCCTGGGGCCGCAAGAAGGGGGTGCGCCATGCTCCGGATTGACGTGCGGGAAACTGCGGCGGGTCGTTGGCTTGGCATCCTCGTCGCCCTGGGTGTCGATGCCGCGCTGCTGACTGGCAAACACACGGCCTGCCCCATCTGTGGCGGCAAGGATCGTTTTCGCTTCGATGACAAAGACGGGCGCGGGACGTTCTTCTGCTCCCACTGCCGGGCCGGCGACGGATTCACCCTTCTGGAAAAGTTCAAGGGCTGGAATTTCAAGACGACGGCGCGCGAGGTCGAGCAGCTTGTCGGCACTGTTCCCGCCGTGTCACCGGTGCCGACTTTCAGCGACGCGGACAAGCTGAAGGCGTTGACGCGGATCTGGCGCGAATCGCGGCCGATGCAGGCCGACGACGAGGCCGCGCAGTACCTCGCCGGACGTGGCCTGTCCTTCGACTTGCCGATACCGGCACTGCGCTACCATCCTGGGCTTACCTACCGCGAAGGCGCCGCGGTTCTCGGCAAGTTTCCGGCCATGGTGGCGCTGGTGACAGGTCCGGACGGTAGAGGTGTGACCCTGCATCGAACCTACCTCAAGGACGGCAGAAAGGCGCCAGTTCCCTCGTCAAAGAAACTGATGCCCGGCAAGCCGATCAAGTGCGCAGCGATTCGGTTGTATCCAGCCGGTGATGTGCTTGGAGTTGCCGAGGGTATCGAGACGGCACTGGCTGCGAGGCAACTATTTGGCGTGCCCGTCTGGTCCTGCATGTCGGCGAACGGCATCGAGACATTCGAGCCACCAGCAGGAGTAAGGAAACTCATCGTGTTCGGCGACAACGACGCGAGCGGTACTGGGCAGGCGGCGGCCTGGGCGCTGGCCAAACGTTCAATCGCGGCTGGGATTGAAGCCGAAGTGCAGCTTCCTAATCGAATTGGAAGTGACTGGGCTGATTGGCATTAACTCTACGCACTGTTCAAATGCGGTACGACCAGCGCAACAACGACTCCCAGTATCGGCAAACCTATGAAGATCCACAATACCCAACGATGTACTCCGCCCTTATACCTCAGATGGGCAAGGAGCTCCGCAGGGTGATTTATACCCCCTGCTGCCGAAATTTTCATTCGGACATGTCGGTGGTAGAGGCTGTTCGCATAGATTGTGAATAGGAGCCAAGGACCCCAAAAGACAAGCGCACCGAGGATTGGCGAGACCTTAGTGAAGATAAGCATAAGAAACGACAAACCCCATGCGGCGAAGAACCACCCATACATTTTGCGATAAAGAGCCCAAACCCCTCCACCAAAGAAGGCAGCCCAATTCCATCCACGGACAAGTTCCCCGTCCCGTTTATCGAACTCGGCAAATCGTGGAAGGTAGTAGTCAGCGCGACAGTCCGCTAAGACAGCTTCGTACAAGGGGTTTGCTATAGATCCGAGTGACTTAGTTGGTTCGTTGACCGACGAGATTGGTTCCTTGGCATCCAT
>CAIZHL010000160.1 GCA_903932755.1 uncultured beta proteobacterium | reverse complement strand
GCAATCGAAACCCCCAGCGCACTGGAACGGCGCATCGACATGACGGTGGTTCTGGCCGAGATCGAAAAGGATGTCGAGCAGCGACTGAAGCAGATGTCGCGCACCGTGAAGATGCCGGGCTTCCGTCCGGGCAAGGTGCCGATGAAAATGGTTGCCCAGCAATACGGTTCCCAGGCCCGCTCGGATGCGATCGGCGCGGCGGTTGAAAAAGCCTATGGCGAAAAGGTGCGCGAGCAGAAACTGCGCGTCGCCGGTTATCCCCGCATCGAGCCGAAGTCTGATGCCGGCCCCGGACAATTGGGCTTTACCGCCGTGTTCGAGGTCTATCCCGACATCACCCCGGCCGACATCTCCGGCGAGACGATCGAAAAGCCGACCCTGACGGTGACCGATGCCGAAGTCGACAAGACGCTCGAAGTATTGCGCAAGCAGCGCACCACCTATGAAGAGTCCGGTCGCGCCTCGGCCAAGGACGACCGCCTGGTGATCGATTTCGTTGGGCGCAAGGATGGCGAGGAGTTTCCCGGCGGCAGGGCGAACGATTACTCGGTGATGGTCGGCGGCGGCATGATGCTGCCGGATTTCGAGGCCCAGATGATTGGCGTCACGGCCGGCGATACCAAGACGTTCGACGTCGGCTTTCCTGCCGACTACCAGGCCGCCGACCTGGCCGGCAAAACGGTGCAGTTCGAGATGACGGTGAAGAAGGTCGAGACCGCCCGCCTGCCGGAAATCGATGCCGATTTTGCAAAGCAGCTCGGCGTTGCCGATGGCGACGTTGGCAAGATGCGCGTTGAGGTGCGTTCGAACCTGGAGCGGGAAGTCAAGAAGCGCCTGCTGGCGAAGGTCAAGGAGCAGGTGATGGATGCACTGCTCAAGGTCAATCCGGTCGAAGTGCCCAAGGCGCTGGTCATGATGGAGTCGGAGCAGATGGCAGATACGGCGCGGCGCGACATGGAAAAGCGCGGCATGGGCATGAAGAACATCCCGGTCGAGGCTTCATGGTTCACAGATCAGGCGACCCGCCGGGTGAAACTTGGCCTGCTTCTTGCCGAGGTGGTCAAGGCCAGGGATCTCCACGTCAAGCCGGAACAAGTGCGCGCCATAGTTGATGAATTCGCCGAAACCTTCGAAGACCCCAAGGAAGTGGTGCGCTGGTACTATTCCCAGCCACAGCGCCTGGCCGAGGCCGAGGCCCTGGCGCTGGAGAACAATGTGGTGGATTGGGCGCTGGCCAATGCTAAAGTTACCGAAACTCCCGTCGCCTTCGATGCGCTGATGGGCAACGCGTGATCCTGCCGGAGATGTCCATGTACGCTTCGCGACAAAATGGTGGTGCTTACGACGCGCCGGCTGCCGACACCCAGGCCTTGGGCCTGGTGCCCATGGTCATCGAGACCAGCGGCCGCGGCGAGCGGGCCTATGACATCTATTCGCGTCTGTTGCGCGAGCGGGTGATTTTTCTGGTCGGTCCGGTCAACGATGGCACGGCAAATCTGATCGTGGCGCAGTTGCTGTTCCTTGAATCCGAAAATCCGGACAAGGACATCTTCTTCTACATCAATTCGCCGGGCGGTTCCGTCACGGCGGGCATGGCCATCTACGACACCATGCAGTTCATCAAGCCCAATGTATCCACGCTGTGCATCGGCCAGGCGGCCAGCATGGGCGCTTTCCTGCTGGCGGCAGGCGAGAAGGGCAAGCGTTACTGCCTGCCGAACTCGCGCGTGATGATCCATCAGCCCATGGGTGGTTTCCAGGGTCAGGCCTCGGATATCGAGATCCACGCCAAGGAAATACTGTTCCTCAAGCAGAAGCTCAACAACATGCTGGCGCACCACACCGGCCAGTCGATCGAGCGCGTCGAGCGCGATACCGATCGCGACAACTTCCTTTCCGCCGAAGCCGCAGTAGAGTACGGGCTGGTGGACAAGGTACTCAACAGTCGCGACGAAGCGCCCGACGCTCCCAAGGCTTGAGCGTTCGCACGGACGGAGACAAAGATGGCCGAGAAAAAATCGGGTAGCAGCGAAAAGCTG
>CAIZHL010000159.1 GCA_903932755.1 uncultured beta proteobacterium | reverse complement strand
GCAGGGCGGCTCCTCGCAATGCAGGCAGGACTTGGGGAAATGCACGGTCTCGGTGTTCGGAAACTCGCCGACCTCGAAGGTCTGCACGCGGTTGAAGAAGGTTCCGGTCGGATCGGGGCCATAGGGATTCTGGTCCCCCATCGGCCCTGCTGCCCCGGAGGTGTTCCACTCCTTGCAGGAGGTCACGCAGGCCTGGCAGCCGACGCAGACGTTGAGATCTATTACCAGGGCCAGTTGCGTCATTTCGACTTGACCCCGAGGAAGGCCAGGATGCTGGCGCGCGTCTTCATGCCCGGATAGGGCTTCATCACCTCGAACTGCGGTGACGTAATCGCCGTCTCGCCAGCGCCGACTTTATAGATTCTCACCCGCACGTCGTACCAGGCGGCCTGGCCCGTGATCGGATCGGAATTCGATACCCGGCCTGCCGCACCCATGTCCGGCAACTCTTCCGAGATCAGGTGGTTCAGGAGGAAGCCCTTCTGCGATTCATTGGCGTCCGGCGTCAGGTTCCAGGCGCCGGCCGCCTTGCCGATGGCATTCCAGGTCCACACGGTTCCGGGCTCGACCGCCTCGGAGTGACGCGCCATGCACTTGACCTTGCCCCATTGTGACTCAACCCAGATCCAGTCGCCGTCGGCGATGCCCTGGCTCAGCGCGGTGCGGGCATTGACGTAGAGGTAGTTGTGGGTGTGGATCTGGCGCAGCCAGGCATTCTGCGAATCCCAGGAGTGGTACATCGCCATCGGCCGCTGCGTCACCGCGGCCAGCGGGTACAGGTGCTTGTCGGTAACCTGGGCTTCGAGCGGATCGTAGTAGAAAGGCAGCGGATCGAAATAGGTCTCGACGCGCTTTTTCAGTGCCTCCGGCGGCTTGCGCGAGAGTCCCTTGCCCTGCGCGGCGGCACGGAAGCGCTGCAGGACTTCGGAATAAATGTGGATCAGGATCGGCTCGGCGTAGCGCGTGATGCGGTTGCGCTGCGACCATTCGAGGTAGCCCTTGTTCCAGTTGCGCATGTACTGGTAGGACTTCGGCAACTCGTAGTGGAAGACGCAGTTGTTCTTCTTGTACATCTCCCACTGGTTGGGATTCGGCTCGCCACGCAGCGACTTCTCGCCGCCCTTGCCGCGCCAGCCGGCGAGGAAACCGATGCCGGAGCCCGGCTCGGATTCCCAGTTGACGACGAAATCCGGATAGTCGCGGAACTTGCGCTCGCCCTCCTTGGTGACAAAGGCCGGCAGCTTGAGGCGCGTGCCGAGTTCGATCAGCACTTCCTGGAAGGGCTTGCAGTCGCCGGAGACCGGCACCACAGGAACGCGCACCGAGTCGACAGGACCGTCGAATTCCGAGATCGGCCGGTCGAGCATGGACATCACGTCGTGGCGTTCGAGGTAGGTCGTGTCGGGCAGGATCAGGTCGGCGAAAGCCGTCATCTCGGAATGGAAGGCGTCGCAGACGACGAGGAAGGGAATCTTGTATTCGCCATCCTCAGCCTTGTCGTTCAGCATCTTCCTCACCTCGACCGCATTCATGGTCGAGTTCCAGGCCATGTTGGCCATGAAGATCAGCAGCGTGTCGATGCGATAGGGGTCGCCGCGCCAGGCATTGGTAATGGCGTTGTGCATCAGGCCATGCACCGACAGCGGATATTCCCAGGAGAAGGCCTTGTCGATGCGCACCGGGCTGCCGTCGTCATTGACGAAGAGGTCGTCCGGGTCCGAGGGCCAGCCCAGCGCCATGCCATCCAGCGGCCGGTTGGGCTGCACCGCGCGCGGGTCGTTGGGCGTGCGTGCGCAAGGCGGAATCGGCCGCGGGAAAGGCGCCTTGTGACGGAAGCCGCCGGGACGGTCGATGGTACCCAGGAGCGACATCAGGATCGACATCGCGCGTATGGTCTGGAAGCCGTTGCTGTGCGCCGCGAGGCCGCGCATGGCATGAAAGGCCACCGGATTGCCGGTCACCGTGTCGTGCTCATTGCCCCAGGAATCGGTCCAGGCGATCGGCAGTTCGATCTTCTGGTCGCGCGCGGTGACGCCCATCTCGTAGGCCAGGCGACGGATCACCTCGGCCGGAATGCCGGTGATCTGGCTCGCCCACTCCGGGGTGTAGTCCTTGACCCTCTCGTGCAGCAACTGGAAGGCCGGCTTCACCGGCGTGCCGTCCGGCAGCTTGAATTCGCCAAGCAGGTAGGGATCGGCGCCGGGCGTGTGGGTCACCACGGCGCGGTCGGTCGTACGATCCCACCAGAGCTTGTCTTGCGGCTCGTAGCAGGCCTCCTCGGTCGGCACCTCGGTGCGCACGAAAAAGCCGAACTCGTCGTTGGTCTCGTCGGCGTTGATCAGTTGCCCGGAATTGCTGTACTGGACAAGAAACTCGCGGTCGTAGAGGCCGGTAGCGATGATCTCGTGGATGATGGCCAGCAGCAGCGCGCCATCGGTACCGGGACGGATCGGCACCCACTCGTCGGCGATCGCCGAATAGCCGGTGCGCACCGGATTGATCGATATGAAACGCCCGCCGTCGCGCTTGAACTTCGACAGCGCGATCTTCAATGGATTCGAATGATGATCCTCGGCAGTGCCGATCATGACGAACAGCTTGGCGCGGTCGAGGTCGGGCCCGCCGAATTCCCAGAACGACCCGCCTATGGTGTAGATCATGCCGGCGGCCATGTTCACCGAACAGAAGCCGCCGTGCGCAGCATAGTTGGGCGTGCCGAACTGGCGCGCGAACATGCCGGTCAGCGCCTGCATCTGGTCGCGGCCGGTAAACAGCGCGAACTTCTTCGGATCGGTCGCGCGGATCTTCCCGAGGCGTTCGGCCAGGGTAGCGAAGGCCTCATCCCATTCGATCTCTTCGAACTCGCCGGCGCCGCGATCGGCACCAACCTTGCGCTTGAGCGGCTTCAACAGCCGCGCAGGGGAGTACTGCTTCATGATCCCCGACGAGCCCTTGGCACAGATCACGCCCTTGTTCAGCGGGTGATCCGGGTTGCCGTCGATGTAGCGCACCACGCCATCGCGCAGATGCACGCGGATGCCGCAGCGGCAGGCGCACATGTAACACGTCGTGGTCTTG
>CAIZHL010000158.1 GCA_903932755.1 uncultured beta proteobacterium | reverse complement strand
CGATACGGCGACTGCGCGGTCTGAGCCGACGCTCGCCGGTTCGTGGTCGTACTGCCGCTTCGGACTGGTTGCTGCCGGTCAGGGTTTTGCGCCGACTGACTCTTCGGTGCCTTGGATTCAACCGGTGGATGCAACACTCCTTCTGCTTACGCAGTTTTTAGTGTGTTGCATCCACCGGTTGAATCCAAGACCGTATTGCCGACTTTCGCTACTTCCATCACGAGCATTCGAATCGGAATTATGCTTGAGTGAGGAACAGTCGTTGGTCGATTTGTATGGGCTGAGGCTACGTAGGTTCCGCAGTCTATTGCGGCATTCACGCGTATCAGTAACCATAACATTGGTGCGAGCATTCCTCCCTACAAAAAATGAATATCCCGGCGGGTGGTTATGGCTGGTGATACGGGAGGAGGACTATGGCCACGATCTGCAGCGCGGATAGGGCACTACAAACAGACAACTTCGTATTACGCTCCTCCGTGGTCATGGTTCCCTCCCAAGGGGTTAAGAGGTCGATCTCGCAATCAACCTCTTATTTCGAAGTGGACGCCGCGCTCAATGACTATTCGGCCCGCGCCGGCAGAAACCCTAGGCTCAGAACATGATGACCATTGCCGATCCGACGGCAAGGAGACCAGACTGATCATGAGAAACGCCACGCCAACCGCCGTCGCCGCGAACAATCCGAGCTGGCCCAGATCACTGCTTAGTCCGCTGCCGCTGCTGATTATTTTCCTGTGGATGTCCCTTTGCGGCGTTTCCTCCCGCGCTGATGCGATTGGCAGCCAGAAGGTGTTGGTTCTTCATTCATACCATCAGGGCTATCTCTGGACGGACATGATTCAGGAGGGGTTCTCCCGTTCGCTGGCTGAACAGTTCCCAAAAGCCGAAATATACGTCGAGTACATGAATACCAAGCGGCAAACCGCCGATACCATGTTCCCGCGCCTGGTAGATAGTTACGGCCATCTCTACCCGAACGTAAAGTTCGACGTCATTGTCGCCTCAGACAACAACGCGCTTGACTTCTTGCTTCTGCACCGGGAAAGGCTGTTCCCCGGCGTGCCGGTGGTGTTTTGCGGGATCAACGATTTTTTCAAGTACAAGTTTGATCCGGACAGCAACATCACGGGCGTCCGTGAAGATCTTGACCTCAATGCGACAATCAGCATCGCGCTCAAGTTGCACCCGGGTACAGAAAAGGTCGCACTCATCACCGACGCCACCGAGACGGGGCAAATCAATCTTGGTCTCGCCAGAAGCGTTGCCGGCAAGTTTCCTGGCATTGCATTCGTTGAGTTGAACAAACTGACGGCAGCGCAGTTGAGTGACAGCCTGAAACAGTTGAAAGACGACACCGTGGTCCTCGCGCTTTCATTTTTTCGTGATCAGGCGGGCAGGACGTTTGCCGCGCGCGAAAGCATGGAATTCATCGTGGGCGTCTCGCCTCGTCCGGTATATACCGTCTGGGATTTCTATATGGCCCCCGGCGCGCTGGGCGGCAAGCTATTGAGTGGGCGTTTGCAGGGGGAGAGCGCGGCCACGCTGGCCAGCAGCATCCTGCGTGGAAAGAAGGCAGACTCACTACCGATTGTAGAGAGCCCGACGGCCTACACGTTCGACTATACGGGGCTCAAGCAATTCAGCGTCAGTGAGTCACAACTGCCAACGGGAGCGATCGTAACAGGCCGGCCTGAGACGTTTTACACGCGCTACAAATATCAACTGTGGTCTGGCATTGCTCTTTTCACGCTACAGGCGACGCTCATCGCCTTCTTGTTATCGAATATGGCCCGTCGCCGCCGGGGCGAAAACGCGCTTCGAGAGCAGGAGGAACTCTACCGGGTCGTTGCCGACAATGGCCATGCGCTGATCTGGATGGCCGGGCTCGACAAGGGTTGCTATTACTTCAACCGGCCATGGCTGGCGTTTACCGGAAGAACACTGGAACAGGAGTCCGGCACCGGCTGGGCTGAGGGGGTGCATCCGAAGGATTTGCAGCGCTGCCTGGACATCTACGTGGCGGCCTTCGACAAACGCGAGGCCTTCAGCATGACCTACCGTCTGCGCCGCCACGACGGCGACTATCGCTGGTTGCTTGATGTCGGCACGCCGCACTACGACAGCGCCGGGCTGTTTGTCGGCTATGTCGGGGATTGCCTGGACGTAACGGAGCACAAGCTGGCTCAAGATGCCTTGAAGAAAAGCGAGGCTTTCAGTCTCGCGATAATGGATTCCATGGCCGCCGAAATTGTCGCAATTGATCGTGAGGGAGTCATTCTGGCCGTCAACAAACGCTGGAACGATTTTTCCTTGGAAAACAGCGTCGATGTCGGTATGCCAGTCGCTCACGTCGATGTGGGCACCAATTACCTGTCGGTCTGTCAGTCGGTTTCGGGTGTCGAGTCAGGTGCTGCGCTGGAGGCCCGCAATGGAATCCGGGCGGTGCTGGACGGCAGACTACCCATATTCAGCCTCCGTTACCCCTGTCATTCACCAATGCAAGAGCGCTGGTTCGTCATGAGAGTCACCCCGTTTGGATTTAGGGAGCAAGCAGGTGCCGTTATCACGCATATTGACATTACCGACCATAAACAGGCGGAGGATGCCCTGCGCGAGAGCGAGGCGCTGTTCCGTGCCGTATCCGAATCAGCCCACGACGCCATCGTCACCGCCGACAGTTCGGGGAAGATCATCAAATGGAATCCCAGTGCCGGGCAGATGTTCGGCTATTCGGAGAGCGAAGCCATTGGCCAGTCGCTGACCTTCCTGATGCCGAACCGCTTCCGCGATCGGCATGCGGCCGGCATGAGTCGGGTGAGTGCCGGCGGCGAGCCGCGCGTCATGGGCAAGCCCGTCGAACTGGTTGGCCTGCGCAAGGATGGCAGCGAGTTTCCGTTGGATCTTTCGCTGGCCCAGTGGCATATCTCCCAGGGCCATTTCTTTACCGGCGTCATCCGCGATATCACTGAGCGCAAAAAGATCGAACAGAAACTGGAAAATCATAAGGAGCATCTGGAAGAACTGGTTGATCTGCGCACGAGCGAACTGACACAGGCGCTTGAAGTCGCCAAAGTCGCAGACCAGACCAAGGACGCTTTCCTCGCCAACATGAGCCATGAACTGCGAACCCCGCTGAGCGCCGTGATCGGCATAGCGAGTCTGGCCCAAGGCATCAGCACGGAACCTAAGTTGCGCGACTATCTGGAGAAGATTGTCAGATCCGGCAAACATCTCAACCGCATCATCAACGAACTGCTCGACCTGTCCAAGATTGCCGCCGGCCAGATGGAACTGGAGATCATCTCATTCAGCTTGCGCACCGTGGTAGCACATGTCGAATCGGTGATGTCACACCGTGCTGCGGAAAGGGGGCTGAAACTTGCCACGCTGATCGACGATGCGGTGCCCGACGTGCTACTTGGCGACCCCACCCGGGTTACGCAAATATTCCTCAATCTGATTGGCAATGCGGTCAAGTTCACCCACGCCGGCCAAGTCGCAGTCCGAATCGGACTGCAGGCGAGCGACGGGGGCCGGGTCTGTCTTGATATTGAATTTGAAGATACCGGCATCGGCATGGGGCCGGAGGACTTGAAGCAGTTGTTCAAGCCTTTTACGCAGGCCGACGCTAGCGTGAGCCGCAAGTTTGGCGGCACGGGTCTTGGTTTGACGATCAGCCGCCGTCTGGCGGAAATGATGGACGGCGACATCAGCGTCACCAGCATCGAAGGCAGCGGCACCACATTCAAAGTCAGGCTCTGGCTGGGTCTGGGCAATGAGGCCGACCTGCCTACTGCCGATTCCGCGGGTGACGAAGTCCTGCCGCTGTGCTACCAGGACGTACGCATTCTTGTGGCGGATGACCAGCCGCTCAACCGCGAGATAGTCGCTGCCCTGGTCGCCGCGGTCGGCATCACCCCGGGGATGGCGGCAAACGGCCAGGAAGTGCTCGACATTCTGGCCGAATCCGGCCCCGATGCCTTCGACCTGGTTCTGATGGACATCCAGATGCCGGTCATTGACGGTCTCACGGCCACCCGTGCGCTGCGCAACCGCGCCGGATTCGAGTCGTTGCCTATCATCGCCATGACCGCGCACACCATGACGCACGAGCAAGAACACAACTTAGCCGCCGGCATGAACGATCACATCGGCAAGCCCTTCGACAACGCCAGCTTCTATCAT
>CAIZHL010000157.1 GCA_903932755.1 uncultured beta proteobacterium | reverse complement strand
GGGTTCGTCGAAGACATCACACAGGTCTATCTTCACGAGATCGGCGCCACGCCGCTCTTGACGGCCGCCGAGGAAATCAGGCTGGCGCGTGCCGCGCATGCCGGCGATTTCCTTGCGCGCCAGCACATGATCGAGGCCAATCTGCGGCTGGTGGTCAGTATTGCGCGGCACTATCTGCACCGCGGGCTGCCGCTCGACGATCTGATCGAAGAGGGAAACCTTGGCCTGATCCATGCCCTGGAAAAGTTCGATCCCGAACGCGGTTTTCGCTTTTCGACCTACGCCACATGGTGGATTCGGCAGAATGTCGAACGTGCGATCATGAATCAGTCGCGCACCGTGCGCCTGCCGGTCTACCTGATCAAGGAACTCAACATCGTCTTGCGCGCCATGCGCCTGCTTGACCGGGAACGCGGTGCAGAGGATGCGCCGTCAGGCGCTGCCATGCTCGACGATGTGGCGCGACTGCTGGATCGGCCGGTCGCGGAAGTACGCCAGCTCCTGGCATTCAACGAGCGCGCCGCTTCCCTGGATTCCCCGCTCGACATCGACCCCGAATTGACGATGTCGGATGCGATCGCCGACGAGGCGGCCGAAGATCCCGCCATCCATCTTGAACACGAAGAGGCCGAGGTACTGGTCGCAGAATGGGTGTCGCGACTGACCGACCGTCAGCGCCTGGTCGTCGAGCGCCGCTACGGCCTCGGCGGCCAGGAACCTGCGACGCTGGAGGACATCGCCAACGATCTGGGCCTGACCCGGGAACGGGTACGGCAGATACAGGTGGAGGCCCTGTCCGCCCTGAGAAAGCGCATCTCGCGCGACGGCTTGACCTCCGCCGCGCTACTTTGAGGCGCGCAGCGCCGCGGCCAGGTCCATGACCGCCGCCGCGTAGAAGCTGCTGCGGTTGTAGCGGGTGATGACATAAAAGTTGCGATAGCCGAGGCGGTATTCAGTCGCTGCTGCAGGCGTGACAAAATCGATCAACGCCGCCGGAAAGTCTGGAATCGCCGTGTCGCCAGCGCCGTCCGCAAGGGATACCGTCTCCGGCGCTGCCGCAGACATAACTTTTTGTATCCGGATATCGGCGGATTCCATTTCTCCGGGCGTGCGTCGCGGCGTGATGCCCTCATCGATCAGCGCCTGGATGCCGTCGCCACTGACGGTGACACTGGCGGCGATCGGCGCATCCCGCTGCCAGCCGTGCCCGGCCAGAAAATTCGCCACGCTGCCGATCGCATCGGCTCGGCTGGTGGTCAGGTCGATGCGGCCGTCCTGATCGAAATCGACGGCGAAACGACGGCGGGAGGAGGGCAGGAACTGCGGCAAGCCAAGGGCGCCGGCATACGACCCGGTGTAGCCGAGCGGGCTGCGGTCTTCCTCGCGGGCCAGCAGTAGCAGTTCTTCCAGTTCCTTGCGGAACAGTTCTGCCCGCGGCGGGTAGTCGAAGGCCAGCGTGGTGAGCGCGGCGAAGGTGTTGAAGCGGCCCAACTGTTTGCCGTAGATGGTCTCGACACCAATGACGGCCGCGATGATTTCGGCCGGCACGCCGAAGCGCGTTTCGGCGGCGGCAAGCTGAGCGGAGTAGTCCAGCATGAAGCGCCGCCCGGCGGCGATGCGTTTCGGCTCGACAAAGCGGCCGCGGTAGGCCTGCCAGGAGCGCACGGCGGGGTCCTTGGGCGGCGTGATGGCCTTGATCACGGCGGCGACGGGTCTGGTGCGACGAAACAACGCGTCGAGGTCATCTGCGTCAAATCCGTGTCGGTTCTGCATTTCCAGGATGAAGCCCTTCACGTCGTCACGCTGCGCAAAATTCTCTGCGTGCAGGCTGCCACCGAGGAGGGTAAGCGACAGAAACAGAAACAGGCGCGTCATGGGCGAAATGCGGCGATCCGGTTCTTGAAGCGGATCAGGTCGGCAGCCTGCGGCGCCGGGCCGTAGCGCAGGCCGGCATAGAGCGCGGCGATTTCCCGGATGCCTTCGCCGTGGGCGGGGTCGGCCGCCGCGGCGCGTTCGGCGAAGTCCAGCGGTCCCTCCCACGGCTGCCATACCATTCCGCGCCTGGCCAGGCGGGCGGTGAATTTTCGCCACGCGGCGAGCACGGGATCGACGTGCAGGCGGTTGCGCAGTATCCAGCCGGCGAGGCCGAGCATGATGACGCCGCAAAGAACGGAGAGGATTGCGGTCATGCTGCGCCAGTCGGGCTCCTTGAGGCCGAGGCTGGCCAGCAGGTCGCGCTGGCGCTGCGGGTTGTAGCCCAGCACCCACTGGTTCCAGCCATTGGTGACGGCATCCAGCCGGTAGCGCAATTCCTTGAGCCAGGCCATGTCGCTGCGGGCCAGCAGAGGCAAGCCCTCGTTGGCGGGTACGGCCGCGGCCAGGTTGTTGTTGATGCGACTGGGCGCGGAGATTGCCGTCGGATCGATGCGCACCCACCCGCGCCCCGCGATCCACGCTTCCGTCCAGGCATGGGCGTCATACTGGCGAACCTCCAGGTAGCCATCCACCGGATTGATTTCGCCACCCTGGTAACCGGCGACCACTCGCGCGGGCACGCCGGCACTGCGCAGGGCAAAAACGAAAGCGGCGGCGAAGTGCTCGCAGAATCCGCGTTTGCTGTCGAACAGAAATTCGTCGACCATGTCGGCGCCCAGCAGCGGCGGATTCAGGGTGTAGATCAGCAACTGTCGATTGAACAGGTTCTGCGCTGCGGCGAGGATCGCCGCACCATCTTCGCCGTGCTCCGCCCGCCAGGCGGCGCCAACCGCCCGGGTGCGCGGATTGCCGTCCTTCGGCAGCGACAACGCGGCACGCAGGCTACCCGGGGTTTCGTCGATGCCGGCGAGTGCTTCGGGCCACGCGCGCTGCGTGTAGCGAGTTCGGTTGCGGACGGGTTGCCGGGCGACGGGCTGGTAGTCGCTGGTCAAGGCGCTCTCCGGGGGCAAGCTGGCCGGCATCTCAAGGGCAAACAGCCAGTGCTTGCCGTGGGGCTCTAGCGTCACCTCGTACTCCACGGGCGTTCCCGCTCCGGCGTAGGGAACCTCGGGGTAGGCTCCCATGGTTTGTGCGACCCGCCAGCTGCGGCCGTCGAACGCCGGCATCACCGGGCCGCGCCAGTAAAGCTGAGATTGCGGCGGCACCTCGCCCTTGAACTGAACCCGAAAGGCGATCGCATCCGACTGCGAAAGTTGCGCGATCGACCCCGGCGACATCGAGTCGGACAATCCGGAAACTGCGGAAAACCGGTCCTGCGGAATGCCCCACAGCGGCCCTTGCACGCGCGGGAAAAGTACGAACAGCAGCAACATGAACGGCAAGGCCTGCGCCAGCAGCAGGGCGGCGCGGCGCAGCTGCTGCCGCGGGTGCGGGCGGTCATCGCTGGCAGCCAGCAGGGCTGCCGTGGTGATCAGAACGGTGAGACCCGCCAACATCGCGGTGGGGATGGTCTGGGTGAACAGGAACTGGCCGAGGACCAGGAAATAGCAGAGCAGGGCGGTCACCACGGCGTCGCGCGCCGCGCGCAGCTCGAGCAGCTTCAGGGCCAGAAAGACCAGCAGCAAGGCAATGCCCGGAGTGCGTCCCAGAATCGTGCGGTATTGGAGGAAAACCCCCACCGTGCCGGCTATCACCAGCAGCACCTGCAACCAGCGCGGTGGCAGGCGCCAATGTTGCCATGTCAGCAGGGCGCGCCAGCCAAAGGCGCTTGCCCCGGCGAGCGCGAGCCACAGCGGAACCTGCTGCGCCAACGGCGCCGCAGCGGCGATGGCGCTGGCCAGCAGCCACCAGGTCTGGCGTCGGCTGATCGGACGGCTAGCGCGCGCCATCGTTGTGCAATGCCAGGGCACGCAGGCCGGCAGCCAGCTGCTCCTGGCCATTGTCGGGCGCAAGCTGCAGCGCGGGCAGGCGCAAGCCCCAGGCGAGGCCCGCCGCGTCGGCATCGAGCATCCAGCGTGCAAGTATCGACAGCCGCTGCTCGCCGTCTGCAGTTGCCGGCAGTTCGTTCCAGTCCAGCCAGATCTGTTGCGCGCTGGCCCCGGCAAACAGCTTGGTCAGGAGCGGTCCGTCGTGCTGGCGGGCAACCGCTTTCCATGCCACGTGGCGAGGTGCGTCGGACACCTGATGCTTGCGCATTCCGGAAAAGTCGTCTGCGCCGCGTCCGTCGCGGGTCGTGCCGCGCGCCGAATCGCCGCTCCATGGCAGCGGTGGCGCCTTGGCAGCCGGCGCCGGATAGACCAGGCACATAAGTTCGGGAGCGGCATAGCTCCAGGCGCGGACCAGACCCAGCGGCCAGGTGGTTTCGACGGTGACGCGCGGCATCGGCAGCCAGCCGCGCCGGGTCGCCGGGTAGCCGAGAGTTGCCACCTTGCTGGCGCGCGCGTCGATATCCACTTCCACGGCATCCTGATCGCCAATCCAAAGGCGCAGGCTGGTGCGGGCATCCGGCCTGCGGTTCTCCAGAATCAGGGAAAACTGCGCCGGGCTGCCGGCGAATACCGGCTCGCAGCGTCCGGGGCTCAGCGAGATTTGGACAAGGTTGCGGAATGTGTGGAGGATGGCAACGATGCCGAGGCCCGCCAGCAGAAACACCAGGGCGTGGCCCAGGCTCAGGTTGTAGTTCATCGCGCCAAGCAGGATCACGCCGAGGGCAGCGGCATAGGCAAGTCCGGCCCGCGTCGGCAGGACATAGACGCGGCGTTGGGTGAGGATGATCGGCACGGGTTCGGGCGGTCGCGTCCTCAACGCCCAACGGACGAAAGTTTCGTGTAGCCGAAGGCGCAGGGAGGCGAGCATCATTCCTGCCGGAACTCGGGGCTAGGGGAGCGGTACGGCTTCGATCAGGGCGCCGGCAACGGCATCGATATCCGTGTGCGCGGTGTCGTCGGCAGGGCGCAGGCGGTGGGCGATGACTCCGGGCAGCACGGCCTGGACGTCTTCGGGCAACACATGGTCGCGGCCGTCGAGCAAGGCCCAGGCGCGCGCTACCGCAAGCAAAGCCAGGCAGGCGCGCGGCGACAGTCCCGTCTGCCAGCGCGGTGCATTGCGGGTGTGCGCAGCCAGGGCCTGGACGTATTCGATGAGGGCGGGTGAGGCATGCACTGCACGTACCTGTGTCTGCAACTCGACCAGACGCTGCGGCGCAATGCGTGGGCCGAGACGGGCAACCATCTGTTGCCTATCCGTGCCGGCGAGCAGCTCGCGCTCGGCCGCGGCGTCGGGGTAGCCGAGCTGGATCTTGAGCAGGAATCGGTCGAGCTGGGATTCGGGCAGCGGGAAGGTGCCTATCTGGTGCGTCGGATTTTGCGTGGCGATCACGAAAAATGGCTCCGGCAAAGGGCGGGTCTCTCCCTCTGCAGTCACCTGTCGTTCTTCCATCGCCTCCAGCAGGGCGCTCTGTGCCTTGGGCGTGGCCCGATTGATTTCGTCGGCCAGCACGACCTGGGTGAAGATGGGGCCTGGATGAAAATGAAACGACCCGCTGCCCCGGTCGAAAATCGACACGCCGAGGATATCCGCAGGCAGCATGTCGCTGGTAAATTGGATGCGGTGGAAATCGAGGCCAAGCACCCGCGCCAGGACATGGGCCAGGGTGGTTTTGCCGACCCCGGGCAGGTCTTCGATGAGCAGGTGCCCGCGCGCCAGGATGCAGGCCAGCGAAAGCCGGACCGGCCTTTCCTTGCCGAGGATGATGCGGTTGATATCGGCCAGGATCGCGTCTAGTTCGGGGTATCGCATTGGGTCGGAGATTTTCGGGAACTTTGGTGGATAATGTGTTTTTGGATACGGTCGCGGACATTGGCGTCGATGAATTTTGCGTCAGCCTGTACCGAACCGAATTTTGATCGACATTGTAAGTCATCAGGCAAGACCCCCGTCATGACAACTACCGCCTTCATCACCCATCGCGATTGCCTGCAGCACGACATGGGTACCCATCATCCCGAGTGTCCCGATCGACTTGGTGCCATCAGCGATCGCCTGATTGCTGCGGGCCTGGACATGTACCTCCAGTTTCACGATGCGCCACTTGCCGAGGTGGAACAGTTGCTGCGCGTCCATCCGCGCGACTACATCGATCACGTGCATGACAGCAGCCCGGCACACGGCATCGTGCACCTTGATCCGGATACGGCGATGTCGCCCGGCACATTGCAGGCAGCGCTGCGCTCCGCCGGGGCCGGTTGCTATGCGACAGACCTGGTGATGCGTGGCGAAGTTCAAAATGCATTCTGTGCCGTGCGTCCGCCAGGACACCACGCCGAGCGGGCGAAGGCGATGGGTTTCTGCTTTTTCAACAACGTCGCCGTCGCAGCCCGTCACGCACTCGAGGCATGGGGACTCGAACGCGTGGCGATCATCGATTTCGATGTGCATCACGGCAACGGCACCGAGGAGATCTTCGCCGGCGATCCGCGCGTATTCATGGCGGGAATCTTCCAGCACCCGTTTTATCCCTACTGCGGAACAGAGAATCCCGCGCCCAACATGTGCAACGTTCCGTTGCCCGCCGGCACCCGCGGGGAGGATTTCCGTCAGGTGGTTTACGACATATGGCTCCCCCGGTTGCGGGAGTTCAAGCCGGAGATGATTTTCATTTCGGCGGGTTTCGATGCCCATTACGAGGATGACATGGCCTCTCTGGGCCTCGTTGAATCCGACTACGCCTGGGTAACCGAGCAAATCAAGCAAGTGGCCGACGAATTCGCCAAGGGACGCATCGTGTCCTTGCTGGAGGGCGGCTATGTCCTCTCGGCACTTGCTCGCAGCGTCGCCACACACATCAAGGTGCTGGCTGATTTGTAAGCTGGTTTTGCAGGTCGTGCCGTAGCGTGGCCATCAGTTAAAATTGCACCTTCTGGATTCGGCGTCGCCGCCGGACCCGGCATTCAGTTCCGGATACGTTCATGAAGACCATACAGGGTTCCATTCCCGCCATAATCACCCCGATGCAGGACGACGGGTCGCTTGACCTGCCAGGCCTGCAGCGCCTGCTTGACTGGCACATCAGCGAAGGCACCGACGGCGTCGTCATCGTGGGTACCTCGGGCGAGTCGCCAACGGTCAATTATGCCGAACACTGCGCATTGATCGAGACGACGGTGAAGCATGTTGCCGGACGCATCCCGGTAATTGCCGGTACCGGTGCAAATTCCACCGCCGAGGCGATAGAGCTCGCACACTTTGCCAAGTCAGCCGGTGCCGATGCCCACTTGTCGGTCGTGCCTTATTACAACAAGCCGACGCAGGAAGGCCTGTTCCGCCATTTCAAGGCCATTGCCGAGGCGGTCGACCTGCCGATGATTCTCTACAATGTGCCCGGGCGCACCGTTGCCGATCTGGCGAACGAAACGACGCTGCGACTGGCCCAGGTGCCGGGCATCGTCGGCATCAAGGATGCCACCGCCAATATCGAGCGCGGTTCCGATCTGATCAAGCGCGCTCCGGTCAGTTTCAGCGTGTACAGCGGCGATGACGCCACGGCTATCGCCCTGATGCTGCTCGGTGGCAAGGGATCCATCTCGGTGACCGCGAATGTGGCACCGGCCCTCATGCACCGGATGTGCGCGGCGGCCATTGCCGGCGATCTGGTGGCGGCGCGCGATGCAAATTTCCGTTTGCTGAGCCTGCATCGCAACCTTTTTCATGAAGCCAACCCGATTCCGGTCAAGTGGGCCGCGCATCAGATGGGACTTGTCGGTGGTGGCATCCGCCTGCCCTTGACGCCTTTATCCCCGGAGTTCCACGAGCGCCTGCGCCTGGCCATGCGTGAAGCCGGCATCACCCTCTGACAAGAAGACTGACACTCAATGAATCGTTTGCCATCAAGGTCTGCTGTCCTCCTGTTGATCGGTGTGCTTGCCGGATGCAGCGGCAATATTCTTCCTGAGTCCAAGAAGATCGAATACAAGTCGGCCGGAAAACTGCCCCCGCTTGAGATTCCTCCCGACCTGACGCAACAAAGTCGCGACGAGCGCTATACGGTACCGGATGTGTCGACCAGCAAGGGCACCGCGACGTATTCAGCCTACTCCAGCGAACGTGCCGGACAGGCGCGTACGACCACGGCGCAGGATCTGTTGCCGCAAGTTGACAAGATGCGCATCGAGCGCTCCGGCACCCAACGCTGGCTGGTTGTTAGCGGATCTCCGGACAAGCTATGGCCGGGGGTAAAAGAGTTCTGGCAGGAACTCGGCTTTCTGGTGAACGTTGAGATTCCTGAAGCCGGAATCATGGAAACGGACTGGGCGGAAGACCGCGCCAAACTGCCGCAGGACATCATTCGCGGCACCTTGGGCAAAGTTTTCGACAGCCTTTATTCGACCGCGGAGCGCGACAAGTTCCGCACCCGCCTGGAAAAGAGCGCCGAAACCGGCATGGTGGAAATTTATATCAGCCATCGCGGCATGTACGAGGTCTATACCAACGAGGGCAAGACCGAAACGCGGTGGCAGCCGCGTCCGGCCGATCCCGAACTGGAAGCCGAGATGCTGGGGCGCCTGATGGTACGCCTGGGTGTCGAAGAGTCTCGCGCCAAAACGATGATGGCCGCCGACCAGCGCCAGGATCGCGCCAAGCTTTCGCGCGCGACCGACGGCGCAGGCGCCCTGTTGCTTGAGGAACCCTTCGACCGGGCGTGGCGTCGCGTCGGACTGGCGCTGGATCGTGTCGGTTTCACGGTTGAAGACCGCGACCGCTCGCAGGGCCTGTATTTTGTCCGCTACGTCGATCCCGATTCCGACGGCAAGAAAAAAGATGAGGACAAAGGTTTCATTTCCAAATTGATGTTCTGGAAAGGAAGCGCTGCTGAGAAGCCGAATCAGGCGCAATACCGGATTCACCTCAAGACGGGTGGACAGACCACTACGGTGCAGGTACTGACCCGCGAAGGGGGCATCGACAAGTCCGAAACCTCGAAGCGGATCCTCGGCCTGCTCTACGACCAACTGAAATAGGCCAGGGCCAGGCAGACCACAGTGCGCTTCGCCTCACTCGGCAGCGGCAGCCGGGGCAACGCCTTGCTGATTGAAGCCGGAAATACACGGGTACTGATCGATGCCGGTTTTGGGCCACGCGAAATTTCGCGCCGGCTTGCCCGCTTTGATTTGGCGGGAGAGGATGTCGATGCGGTATTGGTGACGCATGAGCATTCCGATCACGTCGGCGGTGTTTTCGCCTGTGCGCGGCGCTTTGGCTGGACGGTTCTGCTAACGCACGGCACGCTTTCCGCCTGTCGCGAAGATCGCACCGGTGACGAGATCAAGATCATCGATAGCCATCAGCCCTTTTCAGTCGGCGATTTGGGAATCCAGCCATTCCCGGTGCCACACGATGCCCGCGAGCCGGTGCAGTTCGTCCTGACAGACGGCTCTGGGCGACTCGGGGTTTTGACCGACGCCGGTCATATTACAGCGCACATGGTGGCCATGCTGACCGGGTGCGACGCTCTTGTGCTTGAATGCAATCACGATGTGGAGTTGTTGGCCCGGAGCAGTTATCCGCCCGCGCTCAAGCGTCGTGTCGGCGGTCCCTGGGGGCATCTGGACAATGCCGCGGCCGCCTCGCTGCTGGCCAAACTCGACGTTTCGCGCCTACGCCACATTGTTGCGGCACATCTCTCCGAGCAAAACAACCTGCCCAGCCTTGCAAGGGCTGCGTTGTCGGCGGTTTTGGGTTGCGCGCCCGAGTGGATCGGTATTGCAACTCAGTCGGAAGGTTTCGCTTGGCGCGATTCCCTGGCCTGAAGCCGGGACGGACCTGGAACACAATCTACTTGGGGGTGATAAGCGTCCCCACGAACCGTTGGGACATAAAAAAGCCAGCCCGAAGGCTGGCTTTCATTGCCAAAAGACCGGAAGAATTACTTCTTCATGCCTTCTTTGGCGCCTTCAACAGCACCCTTGGCGGCGCCTTTGGCGGCGTCCGTGGCCATCTTGGCAGCAGCGTCAGTGGCAGCCGGGGCAGCGGCCGGAGCGGCAGCGGCGGCCGGAGCAGCAGCGGGCGCAGCGCCAGCAGCCGGGGCGGCAGCGGGAGCGGCAGCAGCGGCGGCAGGAGCCGGAGCGGCGGCCGGAGCAGCAGCAGGTGCAGCGGGAGCAGCAGCAGCGGGAGCAGGGGCAGCAGCAGGAGCAGCAGCGGGGGCTTCGGTCTTGCCGCAAGCGGAAACAGCCAGGGCGAGGAGGGCGGCTACGAGGAGAGATTGCTTCATTTTGGTGAGTTCCTTAACGTTATGGTTTGATCGGCCAATTGGTTGATCGTGAATGTTTCCATTTCGATCAACTGACTATTTTAACACGCTAATAAAGTTATGGTGCACCACAGCACGGCATGACGCTACACTCGGCTCAGGCGTCTCAAAGTCCGGTGGTATTGATCTGGAGGCAAGGGTGGGACAACTCCCATAACTCGTCAAAGCGTTGCCACCAGGGATGGATGTAGGTCGGGTCGTCAGTTACAAGCGCGCTGCGCGGCTGCTCGATATGGAAGCGGCGAACTCCATGAGCGTCGTCGGCGAGCAGGTGCGAGTCAGCCAGGTGACGCAGGTTGTCGGGGCTCTGCCTCACCTCGACAAGATGGGAGTAGCGGGTGATGAGTTGCATCAGTCGCGGCGCCTGACGATGCAGCGGTCCCGGATCATGCAGCACTATTCGAATGCGCCGCAGGTGATCGGCTGCAAGGAAGTCGGACAGCAACTGCAGGCGGGTGGCATGGTCCAGTTGCAGGCTTTGGAGATCTCGATCGAAGATCAGCAATTCCTTCTGGGCATGCATCAAGACGGTGTCGCAAGCCTGGCGATATTCGGCTTCACTGGTGATTAGCTGATAGGAAGGATTCATGATCGAAGACGTTGGTGGCTCCTGATGGGCAAACCCGGGGGTTTGTCATGAATTGAGGAACGATCGCTTCGCCGCCTCCGAACCGGGTTGAGCGGCAAGGCAGGGTTTCATGTGCCGATTATAATCGCGTCCTCTTGCCGAACGGGTCTGCCACTTTCCATGCCGCTTGCACACATTGAATCCCTGGACCACGAAGGGCGAGGCGTCGCACATGTTGACGGCAAGGCGATTTTCATCGAGGGTGCGCTGCCCGGCGAAGTGGTCGAATATGCCAGCGATCGACGGAAAAAGAACTATGAGAAAGCTCATGCCGTCAGGGTGCTGCGAAGTTCCAGCCAGCGCGTAGCGCCACCCTGTCCGCACTTTGGTACCTGCGGCGGCTGCTCGATGCAGCATCTAAACCTTTCAGGACAGACGGCTGCCAAGCAGCGCGTGCTGGAAGATGCCTTGTGGCATCTAGCCCGCCTCAAGCCGGAACAAGTGCTGCCGCCGATTGCCGGCACGGGCTCGGCCTATCGCACGCGGGCCAGGCTGTCGGTGCGCCATGTCGCCAGCAAGGGCGGGGCTCTGGTCGGTTTTCGCGAAAAGCATAGTAGCTACGTCGCGGTGATGGATTCCTGCGCCGTGCTGCCGGCGCATGTTTCCGCCTTGATACCCAGGCTCAAGACGCTGGTCGAGGGCATGTCGCAACCGGATCGCATGCCGCAGATCGAAGTTGCGGTCGGCGGGTCGCGAACGGTGCTCTTGCTGCGCCACCTCGAGCCGCTCAGCGCCGACGATCTGGAGCGCTTGCGGGTGTTCGCCGATGAGCATCGAATTGTCTGGTATCTGCAGTCCAAGAGGCTGGATTCGGTCATCCTCTTCCACCCGCCGGGCGCACCCATGCTGAACTATGAACTGCCCGATTTCGGCCTGAATCTGCAGTTTCATCCGACCGAATTCACCCAGGTCAATCACGGTGTCAATCGCATGCTGGTGCGCCGTGCCATGCTTTTGTTGAAGCCGCAGGCCGGGGAACGGATTGCCGATCTGTTTTGTGGCCTGGGAAACTTCACCCTGCCGATTGCGCGGCTGGGGGCGCATGTCCTTGGCGTCGAGGGTAGCGCGGAACTGGTCAAGCGTGCGCAAGGGAATGCAACCGCCAACGGGCTCGCCGCACTATGCGAGTTTTCCGTTGCCAATCTGTTCGAAGTGACCGAGGACAGTTTTGCCGCACTGGGGAGCTTCGACAAGGTGCTGATCGATCCGCCCAGGGAAGGCGCAATAGCGCTGGTCAAGGCTTTGCCGGCCGAAGGCGGCCCGCGGCGCATCGTTTATGTATCTTGCAGTCCGGCGACGCTGGCGCGCGACGCCGCCGTTCTTGTGCATGAAAAGGGTTATCGTCTTTGCGGCGCCGGCATCGCCAACATGTTTCCGCATACCTCCCATCTCGAATCGATCGCTCTGTTCGAGAAGTGAGCTGACATGGGTGCGGCCTCGCAGTACCGCTCCGGGATGGACTTAAAGAAAAACGGCGACCCGGGTCGCCGTTTTTCTGATTGATCGCCGTATCGCCGGCGCCGTCCGCAAGGGATACCG
>CAIZHL010000156.1 GCA_903932755.1 uncultured beta proteobacterium | reverse complement strand
TGGCCCACAACGGCACCCTGTTTCTCGACGAACTGTCCGAGTTCCAGCGCGGCGTGCTGGAAGCCCTGCGCGAACCGCTGGAAACCGGGCACATCCACATCGCCCGCGCCGCGCGCCGCGCCGAATTCCCGGCGCGCTTCCAGCTCGTGGCGGCGATGAACCCCTGTCCCTGCGGCTGGCTCGGCCACAGCTCCGGCAAATGCCGCTGCACGCCGGACCAGGTCGCACGCTACCGCGGCAAGCTTTCCGGGCCGCTGCTCGACCGCATCGACCTGATGCTCGAGGTGCCGGCGGTCGCCGAGTCCGATCTCGCCGCGCGCGGCGACGGCGAAGATTCGGCCACGGTGCGCGCACGCGTGGCCGAAGCGCGGGCGCGGCAGCAGGCGCGGCAGGGCAAGCCCAACGCCCTGCTCTCGCCCGCCGAAGTCGATGTGCATTGCCTGCCCGACTGCGCCGGCGCGGCCCTGCTCAAGCGTGCGATGCAGCAGCTCGGGCTCAGCGCCCGGGCTTATCATCGCATCCTCAAGGTAGCGCGCACCATCGCCGATCTGGCCGGCCTGCCCGACGGCGCGCCGCTATCCGCCGCCCACATCGCCGAGGCCGTGCACTACCGGCGCGGCCTCGCCAACTGACGCCCTTGGCTTCGATGAATAGCCCGGACTTATGAAATTCTTAGCCATCGTTGCGCCACGGGCTGGTAAATGGGCCCGCCCCTCCCATCCGCTACGCGGCCCACGGCTGGCTTTGCACAGCCAGCCGGCTGCGGCGGCGCAACGCTTGCGTTGCGAAACCCCGCCTCGCCCCCTCGCGGGGAGGCTACTGATTGGCTCGCTGCGCTCGACTGTTACCAAGTGCGCCTGCAGTGCCATTTCAAGCTAAGGAATCGTCCTTGCCCGCCAAGCATCCCGTCACCGAACTCACCGCCGCACAGCTGCAGGGCATCCTCGGCATCGCCGACGATGCCGTGGTCTGCTTCGACGGCGAGCAGCGGATCATCCTTTTCAACCACGGCGCCGAGAACATTTTCGGCTGGTCGCGCGAGGAGGCCCTGGGCCAGGCGATCGACCTGCTGCTGCCGCCGCGCGCGCGCGTTGGGCACGGCAAGCTGGTCGCGGAATTTCACCGCTCGTCCGACATCGCCCGCAAAATGGGCGAGCGCCGCGCCATCAGCGGCGTGCGCCGCGACGGCAGCGAATTTCCCGCCGAAGCCTCCATCTCGAAGCTGGAAACCGGCGGCAGCGTGGTGTTCACCGTCATCCTGCGCGACATCACGGCACGCGTGGCGCACGAGCGCGAACTGGAAGCGGCCAAGGAAAAGGCCGAGTCCGCGATGCAGGCCAAGAGCATGTTCCTCGCCAACATGAGCCACGAGATCAGGACGCCGCTCAACGCCGTGATCGGCATGACCAGCCTGCTGCTCAACACCCGCATCGACGACGAGCAGCGCGACTACGCCGAGACCGTGCGCGCCAGCAGCGAAGCCCTGCTGACCATCATCAACGACATCCTCGACTACTCCAAGATCGAAGTCGGCAAGCTGGAAATCGAGCGCTACCCCCTCGACCTGCGCCGCTGCCTGGAAGAGGCGATGGACCTGATCAGCGCCGAGGCCGGCGAAAAGAACATCAACCTCGCCTACTTCATCGACGACAGCGTGCCGGCCTCGCTGCTCGGCGACGTCACGCGCCTGCGCCAGATCCTGGTCAACCTGCTGTCCAACGCGATCAAGTTCACCCATCGCGGCGAGGTCGTCATCAGCGTCTCCGCCGTCGAGCTCGACGACCGGCGCCACGAGGTCAGTTTCGCCGTGCGCGACACCGGCATCGGCATCCCCGAGGACAAACTGGCGACGCTGTTCCAGTCCTTCACCCAGGTCGACGCCTCGACCACGCGCAAATACGGCGGCACCGGGCTGGGCCTCGCCATCAGCCTGCGCCTGGCCGAAATGATGGGCGGCCGCATGTGGGTCGAAAGCCGGACCGGCGACGGCTCGACCTTCCACTTCACCATCGTGGCGGAAGCCGCCGGCTCCCTGCTGGCCAGCAGCTACCTGCAGGAATACTCCTCGGCGCTGGCCGGCAAGCGCGCCCTGATCGTCGATGACAACAGCACCAACCGGCGCATCCTGGTCAAGCAGACGCTGACCTGGGGCATGCTGCCGTCGGCGGCGGCGTCGGCCATCGAAGCCCTGGATTTCATCCGCCACGGCCACGCCTTCGACGTCGGCATCCTCGACATGAGCATGCCGGAGATGGACGGCCTGGCGCTGGCCCTGGAAATCCGCAAGAATCGCGACGCAGAGGCCCTGCCGCTGGTGATGCTGACTTCGGTCGCCAACCAGCGCAGCAAGGACGACAAGATGGGCCGCGCCGCCTTCGCCGCCTACCTCAACAAGCCGATCAAGCCCGCCGCGCTGCTCGACGTCATGCTCCATGCCATGCGTATATCCCCGGCCAACGCCGGGCCGCGCCTGCCGGTAGCGGTCCCCGCCAAGCTGGCGGAAACCCTGCCGCTCGCCATCCTGGTGGCCGAGGACAACACCGTTAACCAGAAGGTGGTGCAGCAACTGCTGGCCCATCTCGGCTACCGCGCCGACGTCGTCGCCAGCGGCATCGAAGTGCTCGACGCGCTGGAACGGCAGAATTACGACGTGGTCCTGATGGACGTGCAGATGCCCGAGATGGACGGCCTCGAAGCGACGCGGCGCCTCAAGGCGCGCGGCGGCGCGGTCGCGCCGAAGGTCATCGCCATGACCGCCAGCGCCATGCTCGGCGACCGCGAAAAATGCCTCGCCGCCGGCATGGATGCCTATGTCCCGAAGCCGGTCGAACTCGACCAGGTGCGCGCCGTGCTGATCGCCGTGGCCGGCGGCGCCACGCTGCAGGCGGCCGCCGCCGAGGCCGGGGCGGACGCCGCAACCCCGGTGATCGACCAGCGCCGCATCGGGCAACTGCTGGAACTGCAGGACGAACAGCAGCCCGCGCTGGTGGCCGACATCATTGCACTGTTCCTCGCCGACTCGCCGCGCCACCTGGAAACGCTGGCCGCGGCGATTCGCGACGGCGACGCCGCACAACTCGAAAGCACCGCCCACCGCTACCTGTCCGGCATCGAGAACCTCGGCGCGCGGCGCATGCGCACGCACTGCATGGAACTCGAACGACTGGCCCGCAGCGGCACGACCGACGCGGCGGCGGACGCGCTGGAACTGCTCGCAAGCGAATTCGAGCTGGCGCGCGAACCCCTCGCCGCAATCGCCAAGAAATACCAATAGAATTCCCCGCCCAAGCGGCGCCCAGGAGCCCTTCCCATGAAATACCGCATCATCCCCGTCACCCCTTTCGAGCAGAACTGCACCCTGCTCTGGTGCACCGAAACCATGAAAGGCGCCCTGGTCGATCCCGGCGGCGACCTCGAACGACTGACCGATGCCGCGGCGCGGCTGGGCGTCCATGTCGAAAAGATCCTGCTCACCCACGGCCACATCGACCATGCCGGCGGCGCCGGCGAACTGGCGCAGCAGCTGGGCGTGCCGATCGAAGGCCCGCAGCGCGAAGAGAGCTTCTGGATCGACCAGCTCGCCGCGCAAAGCCGCAGCTTCGGCTTCCCGCCGGCGCAAACCTTCACGCCGGATCGCTGGCTGGAGGACGGCGACACCGTCAGCGTCGGCAAGGAAACCCTGCAGGTGCTGCATACCCCAGGCCACACGCCGGGGCACGTGGTGTTCTTCCACGCGCCGTCGAAGCTGGCCCTGGTCGGCGACGTGCTCTTCGCCGGCAGCATCGGCCGCACCGATTTCCCGCGCGGCAGCCACCCGGCGCTGATCGACTCGATCAGGCGCAAGCTCTGGCCGCTGGGCGACGATGTCGAATTCATTTCCGGCCACGGCCCGATGTCCACCTTCGGCGACGAGCGCCGCAGCAACCCCTTCGTTGGAGACAACGCATGAGCCACACCTGGAAATTCTTTCGCACCGGCGGCTTCGATCAGGTCCGCATCGACACCGCCGCCGACCTGCTCAACCTGAGGGAGCTTGACCAGAAACTGTGGGTGGCGCTGTCCTGCCCGACCACCGGCATCGAGTTCGATGCGCGCACGCTGGCCCTGATCGACAGCGACGGCGACGGCCATATCCGCGCCCCGGAACTGCTCGGCGCCATCGACTGGGCCGCCGCGCGCCTGACCGATGCCGCCGTGCTCGAACAGGCGCTGGCCGGCGTGCCGCTGGCCGCGATCAAGGACGAAACCATCCTGGCCGCGGCAAAGGGCTTGCTGCCCGCGGGCGAAGCCATGGTCACCGTGGAAGCCGCGAGTGCGGCCGAAGCCGAATACTCCGCGCGCGCCCTGGCGGCGTGGGAAGCCTCCGGCGCCGACTCAAAGCCGCTGGGCGAGGCGACCGAAGCCGCCTGCGCCGCCCTTGCCGCGGTCAAGGAAAAGCTCGACGACTTCTTCGTCCGCTGCCGCCTCGCGGCATTCGACGACCGCGCCGGCGGCGCCATGAATGCCTCCGACGACAGCCTGAAATCCCTCGGCGCGGCAACGCTGTCGGCCGAGCACGCCGACATCGCCGCGCTGCCGCTGGCAAAAGTTCCCAGCGGGACGCAGAGCGCTGGCGCTGGCGGCACGGCGCCGCTGGCAGCCGGCGTCAATCCCGCCTGGGCAGCGCGCATGGCGACGCTGCGCGACGCCGCCGTGACGCCCGTGCTGGGCGCGCGCGAGTCCCTCAGCGAAGCCGACTGGGCCGAACTGCAGGCCAGGCTCGCCCCCTTCACCGCCTGGCAGGCCGCCAGGCCCGCCGGCCTGCCGGCCGAAGCCGAGGCCGTGCGCGACCTGGAACGCCTTTCCCGCTACGTGCGCGACCTGATGACGCTGGCCAACAACTTCGTCGCCTTCCGCAACTTCTACGCGCGCCAGGGCAAGGCCACTTTCCAGATCGGCACCCTCTACCTCGACGGCCGCGCCGCCGAACTCTGCGTCGCCGTCAATGATGCCGCCAGGCACGCGGCGCTGGCATCGCTGTCGCGCATCTGCCTGGTCTATTGCGACTGCGTGCGGGTCGGCGGCAATGGCGGCGAGAAGCTGTCGATCGCCGCCGCCTTCACCGCGGGCGACTCGGACCAGCTGATGGCGCTGCGCAACGGCGTGTTCTACGACCGCCAGGGACGCGACTGGGACGCCACCATCACCAAGGTGCTGGACCACCCGATCAGCCTGCGCCAGGCCTTCTGGTCGCCCTACAAGAAGCTCGGCCGCATGGTCTCCGAGCAGATGCAGAAGATGGCCGCCAGCCGCGCCGCGGCGGCCGAAGCCAAGGCGGCCGAAGCCGCTGTCGCCAGCGTGGCCAAGGGCGCGCCTCCGCCTCCGCCCAAGGCGCCATTCGACGCCGGCAAGTTCGCCGGCATCTTCGCCGCCATCGGCCTCGCCATCGGCGCCATCGGCACCGCGCTGGCCGCGATGCTCACCGGCCTGCTCGGCCTCAAGGCCTGGCAGATCCCGCTGGCGATCGCCGCCCTGCTGCTGGTGATCTCCCTGCCGGCGGTGATCGTCGCCTGGTTCAAACTGAGGAGCCGCACCCTCGGGCCGATACTCGACGCCAACGGCTGGGCAATCAATGCCCGGGCGTGCATCAACATCCCCTTCGGCACCTCGCTGACGCAACTCGCGCGCCTGCCGGAAGGCGCCGAGCGCGCGCTCGCCGACCCGTATGCGGAAAAGGAACAGCCGTGGAAGACCTATGCCTTCCTCGCCGTCGTGCTGTTCGCGGCGCTGGTGTGGCTGACGCGCTGAACGCCTAGGGCAGCTTCGCCGGCGCGCCCGGCGCGAAAGTCGGCGCTGGCGCAACGGCGAGAAGTTCGGCCACGCGCGCGCCGCCCTGCTTTGCCAGCGCGGGATTCTGCAGCCACATCTGGATGAAGAATGCGCGCATCTGTTCGGATTGAGCCAGGCGCGCCAGCATCAGCTCCTGCGGGATCGCGATGGGCGGGCGGAGGGCTTCAGGCATTCGGGTCCTCCCCGCGCCTGATCTTCTCCAGCGCCTCGATGTCCAGCCGGTCCTTGGGCCGGTTGGCGGCGCGCTTCATCACCAGCAGGTCGTCGATGGAGGCGACCGGCACATACCGTCCGAACAGGTCGCCGGCGACCGCATTGGCCATCAGCATGTCGAAGGACACTTCCGGTCGCACGATCACATCAACCACGCCGCCACCGGCCTGCGGCTCGCGCAGGGAGAATGCCAGCATGCCCTTTTCGCGATGCCAGCGTTCGATCTGGCCGGCATCGCGCAGCGCATCGATCGGCACCGGAATGCCCGGTGTCAGCGCGTGCCGCTTTGCGACCTCGATGAAGCGCGCCAGGTTGGCGTCGTTCATCGCCAGCACCAGATCGATGTCGAAGGTGCTGCGCATATAGCCGTGCAGCTGAATGGCCAAGCCGCCGACAAGCACGTAGTCAACCTTTGCGTCGGTCAGCGACTGGAGCAGTTCGGCAATCTTCATGGCGCGGATGATCGCATGGATCGGCCATCAAGCCAAAGCCGCAGGGCTCGATCCATCCCCCGCCCGTCGCGCTGCAGCCCTGTGGCAGAATCGGCTTGTGCCGCCCGTCGGCCCCTGGTCACCTCCCGCCGCCTCCCGCCACTTCCGCCATGACCGTCCGCAATCTCGACTTCCTCTTCCGCCCCCGCTCGGTCGCCGTCGTCGCCGAACCGGCCGAGCAGGGCTGCTATGCCGACGTGGTGCTGCGCAACCTCGCGGCGGGCGGGTTTTCCGGCACGGTGACGCAGGTGACGGCGAAGAAGCAATCGCTGTTCGGCATCGGCAGCCACGTCCATCTTTCGGAGCTGGCCAAGGCGCCCGACCTCGCCATCGTTTGCGCGCCCCTGCGCGACGTCGCCGGCATCGTCGCCGAGCTGGGCAAGCGCGGCACGCGCGCGGTGATCATCGGGCCGTCTCTGCACGAAAAGCTGACCGCACTCCAGGTGGCGGAAGCGCGCAAGGCCATCCTCGACGCGGCGCGGCCGACGCTGGTGCGCGTACTCGGCCCCGGCAGCGGCGGCCTCTTGGTGCCGTCCTGCCGGCTCAACGCCAGCGTCGCGCCGGTGATGGCCGGCCGCGGCAAGGTGGCGCTGGTGGTGCAGTCCGCCGCCATCGCCGCCGCCGCGCTGGATCGCGCGGCGGGCAAGGGCATCGGCTTCTCGGCCGTGGTGCACCTTGGCGCCAGCCTCGACATCGACCTCGCCGACGTGCTCGACTGGCTGGCCGAAGACCCCGAAACCGAAGCCATCCTGGTGCAGTTCGAAACGGCGCCGGCGGGGCGCAAGTTCATGTCGGCGGCGCGCGCGGCGGCGCGCAACAAACCTGTCGTCGCCATGCGCGGCAAGCAGCTCGACAGCCGCGCGGACAAGGCCCTGCCGTTTCGCAGCGACGACGTCTACGAATCGGCGCTGCGCCGCGCCGGCTGGATCCGCATCAACACGCTGGACGACCTGTTCGACGCCGCCGAGGCCATGGCGCGGGTGCGCCCGCTGGGCGGCGAACGCCTGGCCATCGTCGGCAACGGCAGGGGGCTGGGCCGCATCGCCGCCGGCACGCTGCTGAACTACGGCGGCACCCTGGCCCGGTTCGCCCCGGAAACCGTGCAGAAGCTTGCCGGATTGATGCGCACCGGCACGCCGCCGGAAAATCCGCTGGCCCTGCCGCCCGACTTGAGCCCCGCCAGCTGGACCGCCGCGCTCGACGCGCTGGCCGCGGACGCGGGCATCGACGCCGTGCTCACCGTGTATTCGCCCTCGCCCTTCGCCGCCGGCAGCGACGTCGCCGCCGCGATCGGCGTCGCCGCGGCGCAGACCGCGAAGAACATCTTCAGCTGCTGGGTCGGCGGCGCCGCGATGCAGGAAGCGCAGCAGGTCGCCGCCGCCAAAGGCCTGCTGGCGCACGACTCGCCGGAAAAGGCGATCGGGGTCTTCCTCGGCATCGTCAACTACTGGCGCAACCGCGACCTGCTGCTGCAGATGCCGCCCTCGGTGGCCGAGGAATTCGTCCCCGACATCGGCCGCGCCCGCAGCGCCGTGGCCGATGCGCTCGCCGCCGGCGTCCACCTGCTGCCGCCGCGCGAGGCGCGCCAGCTGCTGCAGGCCTACGGCATCGAAACCGGCGAGGACGCGGCGGCGGGCAACATCGACGAGGCGATCGCCGCCGCCGACGCCTGCGGCTACCCGGTCGACGTCGCGCTGGCGCTGGCCAGCGAGGCCGAGCACGGGCTGGTGGCGCGCGAGCTGCGCTCGCCGGAGGACATCCGCTTCGCCGTGCGCGGCCTGCGCGCCCGCGCCCGCCACGAATTCCGCGGGCTGCGCGTGAGCGGCTACCGCCTGCGGCCCAGCGTGGCGCGCAGCGGCCTGCCGGCCTTGCGCCTGGGCGTCACCGACGACCCGGTGTTCGGCCCGGTGATCTACCTCGGCGAGGCCGGCGGCGGCAAGCCGCGCAACCTGGTCGCGCTGCCGCCGCTCAACCGGCGCCTGGCGATGGACCTGGTCACCCGCGGCGGCTTCGCCAGCGACGCCGCCGCCGGCGAACGCGACGCCATCGAGGCCGAGCTGGCGACGGTGCTGCTGCGCCTGTCGCAACTGCTCACCGACATCGACGAAATCACCGCCATCGAGCTCGACCCGATCCACGTCGAAGCCAGCGGCGTGGTGGCGCGCGAACGGCACATCCACGTCGAGCAGCGCGGCCGCCGCGTCGGCTTCCGCCGCTTCGCCATCCGCCCCTACCCGCGCGAACTGGAACAGCACATCGACTGGCGCGGCCGCCAGCTGCTGATCCGGCCGATCCGGCCCGAGGACGAAACCACGCTGGCCGACCTGATCGTTTCGCTCGACCCCGAGGATTCGCGCATGCGCTTCTTCGGCACCATGCGCAAGCTGCCGCGCTCGCAGCTGGCGCGCTTTACCCAGATCGACTACGACCGCGAGATCGCGCTGGTGGCCATCGAGCGCGATGCCGGCGGCGTCGAACGCTCGCTGGGCGAAGCGCGCATGGTGGCCGACCCGGACAACGCGGCGGCCGAATTCGCCATCCTGGTCGCCTCCGACGTCAAGGGCGGCGGCCTCGGCCGGATCCTCATGGAAAGCCTGATCGACTGTGCGCGCAAGCGCGGCATCGGCGTCCTGCACGGCGAAACCCTGAACGAAAACCAGCGCATGCAGGACCTCGCGCGCAAACTCGGCTTCACGCTGAAGACCGGCCCCGGCGTGGTCGAAATGCATATGACGCTGCATCCGCCCGCGGCCCAGGCGAAGTGAGCATGCCGCCACGCAGGCGCAGGCCGGAATCCGCGAGGATCACCGGAGGACTCCGGCAACGATGAAAATCATCAAGCCATTGACCTTCATCCTGATGGCCGGCGCCGCGTGCTTTTCCGTGTGGACCGTCAGCATCGCCAAGCCGACCAGCGTCGGCGCCTTCATGTTCTTCGCCACCTGGCTGGTCGCCCCTTACGTAATATTCATCGCGGCGCTGATAGTGCAGGGCTCGAAAAGCGGGGCGCCGTTGCAGTGGTTCGCCGTCGCGGCGCTGGTGACCGTCGCCGGCATGCTCATGCTGGCGGTCGTCATGTTCTGGCACAAGGACGCACAAGGCGCCATCGCCATCCTTCTGGTTCCGCTTTTTCAGGGCATCGCCTATGTCGTCTTGTTGCCGCTCGCCCTCTGGGTATCGCGCAATGCGCGCGGCCAGGAACGCGCCGAATAATCCGTCACACCGGCGAACGCCGGTGTCCAGTGGCTTAAGTTGCCTGGATTCCGGCGTGCGCCGGAATGACGACGCGCTGCCTGATCGGGGTTTTCCCAGTCAGCCGTCCGGGTGGGGCCGCCGCAAGATGCGCGGGCGGCGCTGAGCTTCGGTCATGGAAATCGTGCGCACCATGCGCTGGATTCTCGCCGTCCCCGCCGCCGTCGCCGGCTGGTACCTCGGGGTGATCGCGGCGCTGGGCATGCATCAACTCGGCGAGCGCCTGTGCCCGGTCGAGTACATCGTCTCCGGCCTGTGTCATGCGCCCTGGTCGTCCTTCGTCACGGATTTCGCGCTGGTGACGGGTTCGCTGGTGTGCGGTTGCCTGACCGTGCTGCTGCCGGCCCTGATCGCCCCCGCGCACCGCCACCGGGTCGCGCAACTCGCCTATGCCGGCGGGCTGGCCGCTGCGGCATACTGGCTGCTGCACGGATTCTGGCTGCCGGTGGCTGCGGCGGCGCTGGCCGGCGGCGCAACGCTGTGGCGCATTCAAGCGGGTCCGGCCCGGCGCCCGGGCGCGGCCGGCGGTCAATAGGAGCAAGCAGATGGACATCGGCGTCATCCTCGGCGTGTTTATCGGCTGGCCTTTCCTCGCCCTGGTGCCGGCCGCGGTTTTCGCCGTGCTCTACGTCCGCTGCCGGCGCACGGTCGCCTTGGTCGCGGCGCTTGCCTGGCTCGCCTACTTCCCTTACGAACAGGCGATGAAGCTGCGCATACTCTGTTCCGGCGAATGCAACATCCGCGTCGACCTGCTGCTGTTCTATCCGCTGCTGCTGCTCGTATCGGTGCTGGCGCTGGTCGCGTATTCGAAGTGGAAGCGCGGCGCCGGAATGCGGCGTTCGCCGGACTGACGCTAGCCCTTGCCGGCGCCGGGCGGCAAACCCGTGTGCATGTGGATCCGGCCGACGAAGGCGATGGCGATCAGGGTGGCGCCGACGGCAACCCAGCCGACCCTGTCGTAGCCGACGATGCGTCCCGAGGCATCGGCGGCGATCATCGCGCCGCCCAGCCAGGACGCCGTGCCCGACGCCAGTTGCTGCACGGCGCCGTTCATCGAAAGGAAGGTGCCGCGCAGGCGCGGCTGCACCGCCGAGGTGACGATCGCCATCGCCGGCACCATGCGCCCCGGCACCAGGATAAAGAACACGGTCGACCAGAACACCGCGACCCACAGCGCCACCGGCCAGAGGTGGGTCTGCACCAGCAGCGGCAGCACCGAACACAGCGCCACGGCGCGGTAGGTGCGGACCTTGCCGTAAGCATCGGCCAGGCGGCCCACCAGGCGCGAGGTGAAGAAGGTGGCGCAGCCGCCGCACAGGTAGATCAGCGGAATGTCTTCCAGGCGCACGCCGACATTCGCCGTCAGGTAAATCGTGATGTAGGGAATCACGCTGAAGCCGGAGACCATGATCAGGGCCATGAACAGCAGCGCGCGCAGGTGGTTGGGGTCGCGCAGCACGGCCGCCATGGCCGCCAGCGGATGGGCGCGCTCGGCCTCGGAGACGGTGGCCGTCGGCAGGTGCCCGCGCAGCACCGGCAGCTTCTTCCAGCCCAGCAGCAGCAGGCCGCAGGACAGCAGCGCAATCAGGAAGAAGGGCGCGCGCCAGCCGAAGTGGTTGGCGAGGAACAGCGACAGCGGCACGCCGGCCACGGTCGACAGCGAAAAGGCCGACATCACGGTGCCGCTGGCGCGGCCGCGCCGCTCGAAGGGAATCAGGTCGCCGACCATGGTTTGCACCATCGAGCCGAGCACGCCGCCGAAGGCGCCCGCCGTGCCGCGCGCCACCAGCAGCGTCCAGTAGCCCGGCGCCAGGCCGCAGGCCAGGGTCGCCACGGCGAACAGGGCGAACATGGTCAGCAAGAGGCGCTTGCGCTCGAAGCGGTCGACGAACATCGCCGCCAGGAGGCCGGTGAAGGCCGCGGAAAACGTGTAGGAGGAAACCAGCAGGCCGAACTCGTGGGTGCCGACGCCGAACTCCTGCATCAGGACCGGGCCCAGCGGCATCATGATCATGAAGTCGAGGATGTGGGCGAACTGGATGCCGGCCAGCGTCACCAGCAACACGCGTTCGCGCGCCGGATCGAGGGGCTCGGGCGAGGGATGGGCGGGCGACGGATGATTCATGGCGGGGCCGGGGCGAACTTTCGTGACGATGGCGGGACGGCCATGCGTTCACCTTATACCCGCAGAACGACGATTGCGGCAGGCCAGGCGCAGGCGCGAAAAGTCGGCGCTGGCGACACGGCGAATGGCATGACCGTGAAATAGTGCCTGTCGCCGACACGATGACTTTGGCGAGCGTGAAATAGTGCCTTGCGAGGGCAGCATGCTTGCCATATAAAGCAATCATTGGTTCTGAAACAAGGCAAATCCGCTGAAAGGCGGAGACGCAAAATCACCGGCCTACCGGACGCCAAACCTGGCGTCCCAAGGCAGCGGGATCACCAGGAGATCGATATGGCCACATCCATCAGCCCGAGCCGCACGTCCGACACGCCGGCGGCCGCAAACCTCCCCCGCAGCATCGATACCGCCGCGACCCGGCAGGCGCCCGCCGCCGGGGCCGAGCAGGCACCCTCCTTCATCGACGCCGCCGAATGCGCGGCCTGGCTGCAGCGGGTGCCGCTGGCGAATGTCTCGCTGGCGCAACCGATACTGCTGCGCCAGCTAAAACTGCTGCATCGCCATGACCTGCTGCCCGGCGAGCGCGCCGCGATCCTCGAAGCCTTGCGCCGCCCGGTGATCGCCGTGCAGGCCGATGCGGCAAGCCTTTTCGCCGGGCGGCCGCTGCCCCTGGCGCCGCCGGAGCAGGCTGCCCTCGAGCGCACGCTGGACCTCTGGCAGACGCTGGCGCAAGGCTACCTGCGCTGCTTCTTCGCCGTGTGCGACGACCAGACCGGGCGCAGCCGCCGCCTGCCGGCGCTGCCGGCCCTGCTGGCGCAGCGCACCCTCTCGGTATTCGCCGACTGGCAAGTCGACCTGTGCCGCGGCGAGGAACTGCCCGATGCGGCCTACTGGCTGCAACTGCACCGGGTATTCTCCGCCGCGGAACGCCTCGGCGTCGAAGCACTCGCCGTCAGCGACCCGGTGCGCCACGGCGCGACGCCGACCAGCGCCCTGGCCGCCTATGGCGAATGCAACCTGCTCTCCACCGCCAGCGCCTACGAACTCCCGCCGCGGCACATGGTCTGGGTTGCCCGCTGGGCGCGGCGCTGGGGCGCCAAGCTGGTCCTGCTCAAGGCGCCGCCGGAAGACATTCGCAATCGCGCCGTGCCGCTCTGGGTGGACCTCGACTCGCAGCGGCCGCCCAGCCATGCGCCGCAGCCGGGCGGCAACGGCCGCTGGCTGGACACCACCGAGCTGCGCACCAGCCTCAACACCCGCATCGCCCTGCTCGAACGGGGCAGCTCCCCGGCCGACCTGCAGCTGGGCGACGACGTCACCCAGCCGGCGGCCGGCCCGTTGCTGCAGCGGGTGCTGCAGCGCTGGTGCGCGGGCGGCGCCAAGCGGCGCGAAGAGCGCCAAAGCGCCAGCGGCGGCTGCAACGTGGTGGCCGGCTTCGAGGCGGTGCACTTCCACCTCGGCGACCGCCAGCCCTTCCGCGCACCCTCGCGCGACGACGCCACGCTGCGCCGCGAGCGCGAGGAATTCGAAACCTTCGGCGACCGCCGCCACAGCGTCGCCGCCGCGGCCGCCGAGGACGACACGCATGTCGAAGACTGGCTGGTGACGGACGACTGGCGGGTGATGAACGAATCGGCCGCCGGGCTGTGCATCGCGCGGCCGCTGCGCGCCGGCGTGCGCATCGGCACCGGCATGCTGATCGCGGTCAGGATCGGCAGCGCCCGGCGTTACATGCTGGCCTGCGTGCGCTGGGCCCTGCACGGCGAGAACGACACGCTGCAGGCCGGGATCCAGCTTTTTCCAGGCGAAGCGCGCGCCGTGGCGATGCGCGCCATCGAGCCGGGCGAGCCGCCCGGCCTCTGGCGCCAGGGCCTGCTGCTGCCGGAAATTCCCGCCCTGCGGATGCCGCCCAGCCTGATCGTGCCGGCCGGCAGCTTCCGCATCGACCGCCGCGTCGAAGTCATGGTGGATCACCAGCCGCAGATCGTGAAGCTGTTCCGCGTCCTCGATCGCGGCATCGAATTCGAACGCTGCAGCCTTTACCCGCGCGACTGAGCCCGGCACAAAAACTCGGCGCTGGCGGGACGGCGACCGACTTCATACGGGCAAATCCCGCAAGAGGATAGCGTCCGCGCCTGCGGCGCGGACATAAAAAAAGGGGTGCGGGAAAACCCGCACCCCGTTTCGAGGCAGAACACCCGCCGCATCGTCATCCCGGGCTTGACCCGGGATCCAGTAAGGGCCGCCGACTGGATTCCGGCGTGCGCCGGAATGACGGAGCGGAAGGCTTGCGCTTCGGCTGCTTCAGCACCCCATCAGGCGATGATGAAGTCCGCCGCGGACACCGCCGTCACGCCGGAGAGCAGGGCGAACTGCACCTGCGTGAAGTCGAGGCCGCTGCCGTCTGCGTCGTAGTACAAGGCGCCGGAATCGAAGATGATGCGGTCGGTGGCAGTAATCGAGTCTATTCCCACATCCACGAAATTCGCCGCATTGAGCGCACCCAGCGCCAGCCCGGTGAAGATCGCGTCGTCGAGTTCGATCTTGTCGACATTGCCCACGACGTTCAAAAGGACAGATTTAAAGTCGACGATGGTGTCGAGGTTGTGGGTCGCATCGAGCGCCGAATTGAAGACGAAGACATCGTTGCCGAAGTCACCCTCCAGCACGTCGCCGTCGTCGGCACCGGTGTTGGCCCAGGTCCAGAGGTTGCTTCCCGCGCCCTGCAAGCGGTTGGCACCCCCGTCGCCGCTCAGGGTGTCGCCGTAGAAGGAACCGATGATGTTCTCGATGCCGCTCAGGGTGTCGGTGCCGTCGGCGTGGGCGGCGATGTTGGTAATCAAGCTCACCGTAACCCCCGAGCCGATCTCGCCCGCATATATGACGGTATCGATGCCGAGGCCGCCGTCGATGCTGTCAGCGCCTTGGCGGCCGTCGAAGAACTCGTTGGCGCCGGTACCGATCAGTGTGTCGTTGTGGATCGAACCGCGCACCGACTCGATCGAGATCAGCGTGTCGGTGCCGCCCCAGCCGTCGGTCGCCGTGCCGGCAAGGTTGACCGTCACGCCAACACCGGGGCCGTTGTTGTCGATGTCGTTGCTGTACTCGACGCGGTCGATGCCGGCGCCGCCGTTGATCGTATCGTTGCCCATGCGGCCTTCGAAGGCATCGTTGCCGGTCGAGCCGGTCATGATGTCGGCGAAGTCCGAGCCACGGATGTGCTCGATGTTGAGCAGCACGTCGGTGCCGCCGTCGCCGTCCTCGACGATGCCGGTGGACAGATCGGCGATGATCCGGGAGGCGGCGTTCTGGTAGCGCGCCGAATCGTAGCCCGAGCCGCCGTTGATGTAGTCGTCGCCCGCGCGCCCTTCGAAGGACTCGAAGTAGTCGTTCTGCACGTTGCCGCCAAACATGTAGTCGTCGTAGTTGGAACCGCGCACCTGGTTGATGTCGAACAGCAGGTCGCTGCCGCCGAGTCCGTCCTGCGCGGTGCCGAGGTTGAGGTTGACGCGCACGCCGGAAGTGGAGGACTGGTAGCTGGCCATGTCGTAATCGAGAATGTTCACCTGCCCGGTACTGCCGGGACTCAGGGTCGAACTCAATGCGGCGACACTGCCGGCGATGATGTCGTTGCCGCCATTGCCCATCCAGTACTCGAACAGGCTGCCGTTGTAGGCGACGCTGTTGCTGCCGCCGACAAAAATGTCGGCGACGGCGGTGCCGTAAGCGCCGTCGACGTTGGTCAGCTGGTCGGTACCGATGCCCGAGCCGCCCGCGATGTCGGTCGCGCTGCCGCCGGCGACGAGCGCCTGCCCGGTAATCGTCACGCTGGGCGTGCCGAGGTTCACGATCACACCGAAGGTGGTCGACACCGAGTAGTCCACCAGATCGTTGTAACCGGCCTCGCTGCCGCCGCCGTTGATGATGTCGTTGCCGGCGCGGCCGACATAGGTTCTGCTGGCGTCCTGACTGGTGTTGGTCATGAAGTAGCTGTGGTCGCCGGTGAAGGTATCCACCGCGCTGGAGCCGAGCACGCGCTCGATGCTGATAAGCACATCGACACCCAGGGTTATGCCGGCGGTCTGCTGCGCCGAACCGTTACCCGCACCCGACATCAGCACCGTGACCGCCGTCGTGCCGGCGTAATCCGCCGCGTCGTTGTTGCCCTGGTCGCCGTTCACCGTGTCGTTCTGCGAATCGGCGCCGGCGTTGGCCTGACCGAGCAGGAAGGTGTCGCTGCCGTCGCCACCGTAGAGTTCGTCTGCACTGCCGCCGCCGGTGATGGTGTCGTTGCCGTCGTCGCCGCGTATGGTGTCGATGCCGCTGCCACCAATGATGGTGTCGTCACCACCCCAGGCATCGACGAAACTGCCGCCGCTGCCGATGGTGATCGTCTCGGCCGTGTCCGAGGCGTCGAGGTTGAACAGGCCGGACAGCCCGCCCGCATTGATGGTCGTGCCGGTTGCACCGTACATCGGGCTGGTTGCGCCGAAGCCATCGAGGGTGAGCGCCGCCGTGCCGGTCAGCGTCCAATTGACCGCGCCGACGATGTTGCCGGCGTGAATGGTGTTGGGCGCGGTACTGGAGGTGATGGTCAGGTTCTCGACGCCCATGATCTGCGGCGCGATGGTGACGCCGAACAGGGTGGCGGTGAGCACGTCCGGCGCGACGGTATCGAAGTCCCAGGCCTGGACGAAGTCGGAGCTGTCGAGCTGGCTGCCGAAAGTGAAGGTGTTGACCACGCCCTGCGCCTGGCTGCCGTAGATGATCTGCTGGCCGCTGCCGAAACTGGTGTAGGTCGCAGCCAGGGCGGCGGGATCGGCGTAGATGGTCACGGTGCCGGGGAGGCCGCCGCCGTTGAAGCTGCCGCCCAGACCGTGGATGGTGGTGGCGGTGCCGGGGAGGCCGGTCATGAGCACATTGCCGTCCATCATCGAGGCGTCGACCACCGCGGTACCGGTGTTGGTGAAGTTGATGGTTTCGGTATTCTCGAAGTGCAGGCCGCCGCTCATCGCCGTGCCGGACACGCCCATGCCGGTGATATTGACGTTGACGATGTCTGTGTTGGCACCGCCGTCGACGATGTCGAAGCCATCGACCATCCCGGCAGTGTTGAAGTTGAAGGTGTCGCCACCGCCACCACCGGTAAAGCTGAAGTTCACCGCCCCGCTGGACGGCCCGGTCCAAGTGCCGGCGGTGGTGCCTTCCGCGGTGACGAACAGGTTGGCGCCGTTGAAGGTCGAAGCGTTGATGGTGGCGGCGCGGATGCCGTCCACGGTGAGGGTGCTGCCCGCGGCGCCGCCGACGTTAAGCGTGGCGATGTTGGTTCCAGCCTCATTCAGGTGCACCTGGCCGGTCGATGTCAGCGCGCCGCCCGCCGGTCCCTTGGCGAAGATTTCCAGCGCGTTGATGGTGACGGTATCGAGCCAGAAGGACGAATCCTGGACATTGACTTGGGCGATGCCGGCGCCGTCGGACGTCAGTTGCAGGCGGCCGTCGTAATTGACCGCCGTCACCTGCAGCTCGCGGCTGAAGGCGCTGCCGCCAGCAAGATCGGCCGTCTTGAGCCCGGTCAGGTTTAGCTGGCTGCCGCCCATGCCGGTGACTTCCAGCACCGTCACTACGCCGGGGGTTAGCGAGGTCGTGGCCGTCAGGTTGGCCATGTTCAGCGTGTTGGCAGCAAAGGAGCCGTCGGCCGAAGGCTGGTTGTTGATGCGGATGGTTTCCCAGTCGGCGGTGGTCAGCGCGGTGCTGAGGCCGGAATCGCGGATCGCCAGATTGAGCACATCGGCATCGCCGGAAACGTTCAAGCCGTTGATGGTCACGCCGGTGCCGTCGTAATCCGTGAGGCCGAAGACCAGCGGCGTACCGGATCCGAGGTTATTCACGAAGCCGGTGTTGTGCGCACCGATCACCGTCAAGGTTTTGCCCGAAGAACCGGTGAAATCCACCTCGCGCAGGCTGTCCCAACCGGTGTCGCCGAAGTCGATGCTGCCGTTGCCGACGCCCGCGGCGCGCAGCACCGCGGTTTCGATGAAGAACATCTTGTCGAGCGTGAGGCTGCCGGTGATGTCGGCCAGCAGCGTGTCGTTGGACAGACTGTCGTTGCCGGCGCCGCCGATCAGGGTGTCGGCCGTCGTCAGCGAGCCGAGCAGGTTGAAGTCGAGCGTGTCGTTGCCGGCGCCGCCGTCGATGGCGTTGGCCGAGAGGTTGGCGGTGATGCGGTTGTCGAGCGTGTTGCCGTTGCCGTTCATCACCGCCGGCGTCAGGGCATAGCCGTTGTAGAAGCTCAGGTTCTCCACCCCGGTCGCCAGGGTGTAGGCGGTGGCGCCGGTGATGTAGCTGACCACGTTGTCGACGCCCGAGCTGTCCGTCACGATGTCGCCGGCGCTGTTCACATGGTAGGTGTCGTCGCCGTCACCGCCGTTCATGGTGTCGTTGCCGCCGCCGCCGATCAGCGTGTCGTTGCCGGCGAGGCCGGTCAGGACGTTGGCCAGGTCGTTGCCGCGCAGCACATTGTCCAGCGCGTTGCCGGTGCCGTTGAGGGTGCCGGTGCCGATCAGAGTCAGGTTCTCGGTGTCCGCCGCCAGGGTCCAGGTCACGGTGCTGAACACCGTGTCGTTGCCCTGGTCGAGCAGTTCGAGGGTCTTGTCGCCGACGTTGTCCACGTAGTAGGTATCGCTGCCCTTGCCGCCGGTCATGCTGTCGGCGCCGCCGGCGCCGTCGAGGATGTTGTTGCCGTCGTTGCCGACCAGGGTGTTGGCCTGGGTGTTGACCGGGGTATTGACCAGTGGGTTGGTCGAAGTGTAGTGCTGGAACATGATATTGGAATTGCCGGTGCCGAGCAGGGTCACGTTCTCGACGTTCCACAACTGGCCGCGCGGGATCGGCAATGGCGCCATCGGTGCCGTGCCGACAAGCACGTTGATGTTCAGGGCATTGCTGCCGACGTCGAGGTTGACCGTGTCGGTGCCGTTGGCGGCCGCGTCGCTGGTTTCCCGGATCTGGTCGGTCAGGTCGGCGAAGTAGGTGTCGTTGCCCTTGCCGCCGACCAGTTCGTTGGCCAGCGCATTGCCGCGCAGGATGTTGGCCAGATCGTTGCCGGTGGCGTTGAGGGCGCCGCCGCCGAGGGTGACGTTCTCGATGGCGCCCACCATGTTGAGGCTGGTGACGATGCTGATGTCGCGCAGGAAGGACACCACGGTGTCGTTGCCGGCGCCGCCGAAGATCGTCTCGTTTACGAAGTCGTCCACGCTCTCGACGGTGTACATGTCGTCGCCGGCGCCGCCGGCCATGAAGTCGGCGCCGAGGTTGCCGTCGAGCATGTCGTTGCCGGCACCGCCGAACAGTAGGTCGGCGCCGTCGCCGCCCATGATGATGTCGTTGCCGAGGCCGCCGTCGAGGGTGTTGTTGCCGGAAGAGCCGAAGATGAAGTTGTCCAGCGCGTTGCCGGCGCCGTTGACGTTGCCGAGGCCGCTGTCGAGGGCCAGGTTCTCGACGTTGGCCGCCAGCGTGTAGTTCGCGGTGCCGCGGTAGATGACGGTGTCGGTGAAGCCGGGCAGCAGGCCGCTGCCGGGCGCCGGAACCGGCACGTTCGGCACTTCGGTGACGACGTCGTTGGTGCCGTAGATGATGTAGGTGTCGTTGCCGAGGCCGCCGGCCAGGGTGTCGTTCAGGGTGTCGCGGCCGGCGTCGAGCGTGTTGTCGCCGGCATTGCCGTTGATGATGTTGGACAGCGCGTTGCCGATGCCGTCGATGTTGGCGAAACCGGTCAGGTTGAGGTTCTCGACGTTGGCGAACAGCTCGTTGATCGAGACCGTGGAATTGACCGTGTCGATGCCGCTGCCGGTGCCGCCCAGTTCGTACACGATGTCGCGCGTCTGCGGGTTGGTGCCGGTGAGGTCGGTGACGAAGTAGATGTCGTTGCCCAGGCCGCCGGACATGCTGTCGAAGCCCGCGCCGCCGGTGAGCGTATCTGCGCCGTCGCCGCCGTCCAGGATGTCGTTGTCGCTGCCGCCGAACAGCAGGTCGTTGCCCGCGCCACCGGAAAGCATGTCGTTGCCGGCGCCGCCCTCCACGTTGTCGTTGCCGGCGCCACCCGAGAGCATGTCGTTGCCGGCCATGCCGCTGATGTTGTCGTTACCTGCGAGGCCGAGCAGCGTGTTGTTGCCGCTGTTGCCGAGGATGCCGTTGTCCAGCGCATTGCCGGTGCCGTTGGCGTTGGCCGTGCCGGTCAGGTTGAGGCGTTCCAGTTCGCCGGCGAGGGTGTAGGTCAGGCCTGCACCGACCGTGACGAAGACCGTGTCGATGCCTTCCGCCGCCTTTTCCGCGACGATGACGTCGCTGGTCGAGTCGAGCACGTAGACGTCGTTGCCCTTGCCGCCGTTGAGGGTGTCGGTACCTAAGCCGCCGTCGAGGATGTCGTTGCCGTCACCACCGATCAAGGTGTCGTTTTGGGTGTTACCGAACAACTGGTTGTCCAGCGCGTTGCCGGTGAGGGTGACGCTAAAGGCACCGAGGGCGAAGACGTTCTCGATGAAAGTGGGCAAAACGTAGGCATTGAAGGTCGCGTTGTTGGTGAGCTGCACGCTGTCGATGCCGCCGGCGTCGGCGACGATGACATCGAGGGCGCTGTCCATGCGGTAGGTGTCGTCGCCGAGGCCGCCGTCCATGCTGTCGTTGCCCGAGCCGCCGTCGAGCAGGTCGTTGCCGCCGCCGCCGAGCAGGCGGTCGTTGCCGGCATTGCCGAGGAGCATGTCGTTGCCGTCAAGGCCGTCGAGGACGTTGTTGAAGGCATTGCCGGTGAGCGTGTTGCCCAGCAGGTTGCCGGTGGCGTTAATGTTGCCGTTGGTGTTGGCGGGAGGGGCGGCGAGGGTCAGGTTCTCGACGTTGATCCCAAGGACGTAGCTGACCGAGGCCGTGACGGTGTCGACGAATCCGGACTGCACCACGCCATTGACAAAGCCGTTGACCACGACGCCATTGATGATCGCAGTGTTCGACTCGATGATGATGTCGGACGCGGAATCGACGACGTAGTTGTCGTTGCCGTGGCCGGCGCTCATGGTGTCGTTGCCGAGCCCGCCGTCGAGCGTCTCTGAGAGACCTGTGGTGAGCAGGTTGCCGTCGTCGACGGTGATGACGTTGTTGAGCGTGTTGCCGGTGAGGTTGGTTGCCGCCGACCCCGTTGTGCCGGATGGCGTCATGCGGCGAGATACCAGATTTTCGATCTGTTCCGAAAGCTGGTAAGAGCCATTGACCAAGGTGTAGAGGACGACCGTATCGGTGCCCTCGCCGTACAGTTCGATGGTGATGTCGCCCGCCGCCCCGGCCCCGGTGTTGCCGATGATGTAGGTGTCGTTGCCAAGGCCGCCGTACAGGGTCTGGTTGCCGCCGCTACCGCTGGCCCAGACGGAAAGATCGACAAAGGACTGGATCAGGTCATCGGTATTGGTGCCAGTGACGAGGGCGTTGATGTTGTTGATGATGGCCATGGTCTTGCTCCCTTATTCGAGGTGTTTGTTCGAGGTGTTTGTTGATGCGGACGGCAAATCGGCAGTGCGATTCGGTGCGAACGCGGAAGTATAGGTTTGAATCAATTACTCCGCCATGGACTTTAGTCACGGACGACAAATTTTTTGCAGTGCAACAGGCAAGCGGCGGAATTGGGCGGTTTCAGGGTGTCGCCAGCAGGCGCCGCAGGTCGGCGGCCAGGTCGGCGGCGGCAAGCCCGTCGCCGAGGCGCAGGCGCAGGCGGCCGCGCGGGTCGTAGGCGTAGGCGAACACGGCATGGTCGATGCCGTAGCTGGTCGGCGTCGGGCCTGCAACTTTTTCGTAATAAATCCGAAACTTGAGCGCCAGGTCGGGCGTGGCCGCCGCCGTGGTGTAGAGGCCGAGGAAGGCGGGATGGAAGTTGCTGACGTATTCCTTGAGCGCCGGGGGGGGGTCGCGCTCCGGGTCGAGCGTGACGCAGAGGACCTGCACCCGCTGTGCGTCGGCGCCGAGCAGTGCCATGGCTTCGGCGTAACGCGCCAGGGCGAGCGGGCAGAAGTTCGGGCATTGCAGGTAGCCGAAGAAGAGCACCACCGCCTTGCCGCGAAAATCCGCCAGGGTCCGCGTGCGGCCGTCGTGGTCGCTGAGGCGGAAATCCTGCGCGAAGCTTTTGGCATGGCTGATGTCGGCGCCCTTGAAGGGCGTCGCGGCGTGCGCAGCGATGCTCGCCGACAGCAGGAGTGCTGCCAGAAATCCTTGAAGGACGGCGCGCATCATGCGGGCTGCCCGCGCAGTGCGGCCAGGTAGCGCAGGCCGGGAATCGCCCGGCTGCCGTACCAGGAAACCATTTCGCCGTCGATGCGGGTGACCGGCCGCTGCGCCAGGCGGCCGACTTCGTCCAGGTGCCGGTCGCTGAAGGCATAGGGTTCCGAGGGCAGCAGTACGCGCTCGACGCCGGCCAGCCAGGGCGCATTCCAGCTGAACTCGGGGAAACGCAGGTCGGCGAATTCCGGCAGGGTGTCCCAGCCGGCGGCGGCGAGCATGGAGGCGATGTAGGTGTCGCGCCGCACCGTCATCCACGGTTCGCGCCAGATCGGGTAGAGCACGGCTTCGCGCGGCAGGCGCGCGGCGACCGCGGCCAGCTCGGCGCTCGCCTGGCCGAAGCCGGCGGCGAGGCGCGCGGCGTCTTCGTCGCGGCCGAAAATGCCGCCCAGCAGCGCATATAAACCGAGGTTGTCGGCGACGGTGCGCGGATGCACGACGACGACATGCGGCACGAACTCCATGATGGCGTGCACCGCATCGCGCCGGTTTTCGTCGATGTCGGCGATGACGTGGGTCGGCGCCAGGCTGCGGACGACATCGAGCTTGACGTCCTTGGTGCCGCCGACCTTGGCGATGCCGCGCAGGATTTCGCGCGGGTGCACGCAGAATCCGGTGCGGCCGACCAGTCGCCCGGCAAGGCCGAGGTCGCAGACCAGTTCGGTCAGGCTCGGCACCAGGCTGACGATGCGCGGCGCGCCTTCGAAGCGCCGGTGTTCGCGGCCGAGCGCATCGATCAACAACTCATCCCCCAAGCCCTTCTCCAGGAGAAGGGGTGACCACGGCTCGCTGCGCTCGCGGTCTTTTTACGGGTCTGCCTTGGGGCGGCCCGGCGGCAAACCAGCTGCATC
>CAIZHL010000155.1 GCA_903932755.1 uncultured beta proteobacterium | reverse complement strand
CGCCGAGCAGCAGCGCCAACAGGCCCAGCAACAAGAATTGAAGGGAGTGCCTCATTGCGGAAATCCTGTCATCAGTTTGGCAACGATCCATTGGGCTTCGTCTTCGGCAAGAAAGCGGTGCCAAGGCGGCATCGGCGTCCCCGGACGGCCGCCGATGATGGTCGCCACCAGACCTTCCACCGGCTTGTCGGCCAGCGTCGCGGGCAGCAGCGCAGGGCCGAGGCCGCCCTGCAGGGTCATGCCATGACAAGAACCGCAGTCCTGGCGCACCAGGTGGATCAGCTCCGTCTGCCGCGCCGGCGAGGGTTCCGCCGATGCCGGCAGCGCCAGCCCCAGAAGACCTATCGTCACGGCAAGGAATGCGGCTCTATTCGACAAGGACCAGTCCCTTCATTTCCTCGTGCGGCCCGCAGCGGTAACTGTAGCTGCCTGGCTGCGCGAAGGTCCGCTGCCAATGCTCCTGCGGAAACATGCGTTCGGATTCGAGCCCGTTCTCGGCGGCAAACAGCACCGAATGGCTGGTGCGCTTTTCCCGGTTGATCCACTTCACCGTGTCGCCGGTCTTGATCCTGACTTCCGCCGGCAGGAACCTGTAGTCCTGGATCGTCACTTCAACTGTCTGCTGGGCGAACGCAGAAACCAAAACGAGCGCCAGGAAGCCCGGCACTCGTTTCAGGTAACGACCGGCGAATGACATCTCCGGACTCGATCGGAAATTACTGCTTGGTCGCCTTCACGTCGCCATCGGCACCGATGCCCAGCTTGTAGCCCAGCGAAACGTGATGGAAGCGACCACTGGAGTTGTCGGCGTGCACGGCGACGCCGAACGGCACCACCTTGCCCTCGCCGGGATTCTTGCGGGTGAAGGTCACGGTGTAGGTATCGCCGCTCTTGCTGGCTTCGGCCTTGGCGCCGGTGGCGCCGCCGCTCATCTTGCGCTCGGTGCCGACGCTGCCGTCGGAAACCTTGTTGCCCTTGCTCGCCCACTGCACCAGTTCATAGCTGCCTTCCTTGGTGTATTTGGTCTTCTTGTCATCGGCGCCGGGCATGGTGCGCGCGTCGGTGTGGCAGCTCTGCCAGCAGCCGTACTGGTCGGCCTGCGGTACCTTGGCGTCGGCGAACAGCAAAGTGGCCTTGACTTCGTTGTCCTTGTCGCCCTTGTCGGCGCCGCCGCTTGGCGCCTTGAACGTCAGGCGGATGTAGAGGTTGGCTGCATCGTAGGCCGCCTGCACGCTGACCGGGAACATCATGGTCTTGGGCGCGCCTTTGGGCTCCAACTCCTTGTCGGCCAGACGCTTGAAGTTGAAATTCAACGTGCCCTTCTCTTCATGGCAGCCGGCGCAGGTCTCACCCTTGCGCATGCCCGCCGAGCCGCTGTGGTCGGACTTCTTGGTCATCCATTCGATGGGCGTGACGCCGGCATGGAAGACATTGATGTCGCGCTTGGCGACCTTGCCCCAATCCGGCGCCGCGAAGGCAGCCTGGGAGGCAAGAACCAGAAGGGTGCCGGCAACGGCGGTGGAAACGATCGACTTGCTCATTTGATGCTCCTTTGCGAACAATGGAAATGGGGGTTAACGCATCATCCGGGACCGGCGATGACTCACTCGTCCTCGTCTTCCTT
>CAIZHL010000154.1 GCA_903932755.1 uncultured beta proteobacterium | reverse complement strand
TTGTTCTACACTGGGGTGAACCACAAAATTGGCGAAGTCCATGACGGCGCGGCGACCATGGACTGGATGGAGCAGGAGCAGGAGCGCGGGATCACGATCACCTCGGCGGCAACGACCTGCTTCTGGAAGGGAATGGGCGGAAATTTTCCCGAGCATCGTGTCAATATCATCGACACCCCCGGGCACGTCGACTTCACTATCGAAGTCGAGCGCTCCATGCGCGTGCTTGATGGCGCCTGCATGGTCTACTGTGCCGTGGGTGGCGTTCAACCTCAGTCTGAAACCGTCTGGCGGCAGGCCAACCGCTACGGTGTGCCGCGCCTGGCGTTTGTGAACAAGATGGATCGCCAGGGTGCTGACTTCTTCAAGGTGCATGACCAGATGCGCATGCGCCTGAAGGCCAATCCTATTCCGCTGCAGATACCGATCGGTGCCGAGGAGAAGTTCGAAGGCGTGATCGATCTGGTCAAGATGAAGGCCATCGTTTGGGACGAGGCAAGCCAGGGCGTCAAGTTCGTTTACAGCGAGATTCCGGCGGACCTCAAAGCCAAGGCAGGCGAATGGCGCGAGAAGATGCTCGAGGCGGCAGCAGAGGCCTCTGAGGAGCTGATGAACAAGTACCTCGAAAGTGGCGACCTGACCGAAGAAGAAATCAAGGCCGGACTGCGAGCCCGTACCCTGAGCGCTGAAATTGTGCCCATGCTGTGCGGCTCCGCATTCAAGAACAAGGGTGTGCAGGCGATGCTGGATGCCGTCATTGAGTATCTGCCGGCCCCGACGGATATTCCGCCGGTGGACGGCATACTTGAAAACGAGCAGCCGGGCGAGCGCAAGCCCAACGATACCGATCCGTTTGCCGCACTGGCATTCAAGATCATGACCGATCCCTATGTCGGCCAGCTGACCTTTTTCCGGGTCTACTCCGGCACGGTCAAGACGGGCGACACGATTTACAACCCGATCAAGGGTCGCAAGGAACGCCTCGGACGAATCCTGCAGATGCACGCCAACCAGCGCGAGGAAATCAAGGAAGTGTTTGCCGGCGATATTGCTGCTGCCGTCGGCCTGAAGGAGGCGACCACGGGCGAGACCCTGTGCGATCCAGGGCACGTCATTACGCTTGAGCGCATGGTTTTCCCGGAGCCGGTGATCCACGTTGCCGTTGAGCCCAAGACCAAGGTAGACCAGGAGAAAATGGGCATCGCCCTGAATCGCCTGGCCCAGGAAGACCCATCTTTCCGCGTACGTACGGATGAAGAGTCAGGTCAGACAATTATTTCCGGCATGGGCGAACTTCACCTGGAAATTCTAGTTGACCGCATGCGCCGCGAATTCGGCGTTGAGGCCAATGTTGGCGCACCGCAGGTGGCCTATCGCGAAGCTGTACGCAAGTCCGTCGAGCAGGAAGGCAAGTTCGTCAAGCAGTCCGGTGGTCGTGGTCAGTATGGCCACGTCTGGATCAAGCTGGAGCCGAATGAGGCGGGCAAGGGCTTTGAATTTATCGACATGATCAAGGGTGGGTCCGTGCCGCGCGACTTCATCCCTGCGGTGGAAAAAGGTCTTCGGGACACCTTGCCTAATGGCGTGCTGGCCGGTTTCCCCGTGGTCGATGTCTAGGTAACGCTGTTT
>CAIZHL010000153.1 GCA_903932755.1 uncultured beta proteobacterium | reverse complement strand
TTGTGCGCGGTCTGCCAGGTGCGGATCAGCACCTCGCCGACGCGGCCCATGGCCTGCGAGTCGGACGACATCATCGAGAATGCGCCCAGGTCGTGCAGGATGTCTTCGGCGGCGATGGTCTCGCGGCGGATGCGCGACTCGGCGAAGGCCACGTCCTCGGCGATCGCCGGATCGAGGTGGTGGCAGACCATCAGCATGTCGAGGTGCTCGTCGATGGTGTTGACCGTGTAGGGCATGGTCGGATTGGTCGACGAGGGCAGCACGTTGGGCAGGCCGGCGGCCTTGATGATGTCGGGCGCGTGGCCACCGCCGGCACCCTCGGTATGGAAGGTATGGATGGCGCGGCCCTTGAAGGCAGCGAGGGTGGCTTCGACGAAACCGGATTCGTTGAGCGTGTCGGTGTGGATCGCAACCTGCACGTCCATCTCGTCGGCCACCGTCAGGCAGTTGTCGATCGCGGCCGGCGTCGTGCCCCAGTCTTCGTGCAGCTTCAAACCCATGGCACCTGCAGCCACCTGCTCCTGCAGCGGACCGGGCAGCGAGACATTGCCCTTACCGAGGAAGCCGAGGTTCATCGGGAAGGCATCGGCTGCCGCCAGCATGGAATGGATGTGCCAAGGCCCAGGCGTGCACGTGGTGGCGAAGGTGCCGGTGGCCGGCCCGGTGCCGCCGCCGATCATGGTGGTGACGCCGGACATCAGCGCCTCCTCTATCTGCTGCGGGCAAATGAAATGGATGTGCGAGTCGATGCCGCCGGCGGTGAGGATCATGCCCTCCCCGGCGATGATTTCGGTGCCGGCACCGATGGCGATGGTGACGCCCGGCTGCACGTCCGGGTTGCCGGCCTTGCCGATCGCCAGGATCATGCCGCCCTTCAAACCGACGTCGGCCTTGACGATGCCTTGTACCGCATCGACGATCAGCGCGTTGGTGATCACGGTGTCGGCCACATCCTTCGCCAGCCTCTGGCCCTGGCCCATGCCGTCGCGGATCACCTTGCCGCCGCCGAACTTCACTTCTTCGCCGTGGATCGTGTAGTCCTTCTCGACCTCGATCCAGAGCTCGGTGTCGGCCAGCCGCACGCGGTCACCGGTGGTCGGGCCAAACATCTCGGCATAGGCTTGTCTGGTTATTTTCATTTCAACGCCCCCTGCACCCGGCCCTGAAAACCATAGACCTTGCGCTCGCCGGCGTAATCCACCAGTTCCACCGTCCGCGTCTGCCCCGGCTCGAAGCGCACCGCCGTGCCGGCCGCAATGTTGAGCCGCATGCCGCGGGACGCCGCGCGATCGAAGGACAAGGCATCGTTGGTCTCGAAGAAGTGGTAATGCGAGCCGACCTGGATCGGTCGGTCACCGGTGTTGGCGACTTCGACGGTGAGCGTGCGCCGTCCGACGTTCAATTCGATTTCGCCGGCCTCGATGTTCATTTCGCCTGGAATCATGACTCCTCCCGCTGAGCCGTCTCAAGGGAGGAGTCCGCCCCCTCGGGGGGCAGCGAGCTGGTTTTGCGAGCGTGGGGGCTCATTTTGTTTGCCTCACACAATTGGGTTGTGGACGGTGATCAACTTCGTGCCGTCGGGAAACGTCGCCTCGACCTGGATGTCGGGGATCATTTCCGGCACGCCTTCCATGACTTCGTCGCGCTTGAGCAGCGTGGTGCCGTAGCTCATGAGCTCGGCCACGCTGCACCCGTCGCGCGCGCCTTCGAGGATGCCGGCGGTGATGAAGGCCACCGCTTCCGGATAGTTGAGCTTGAGGCCGCGAGCCTTGCGCCGTTCGGCGAGCAGTGCGGCGGTGAAGATCAGCAGCTTGTCTTTTTCGCGCGGGGTGAGTTCCATGCGTTCTCCTTCCTAGGTATTCCAGATGCGCGGCACGGCAGCTTCGCGGCCGATCATGATTGGCCGCAAGTGTTGCCAAAGCATTACAAACCATTCGCGCGCGGCCTGCGCCGAATGGCCGAGATAACGAGCGACGAAAAGTTGCGGGAGGACGCTGACGCCGCAGCGGGCGCCGGACTCCGGCGCGACCACGCTGCGGCAGGCGCGCAGGGTTTCCGCATCGACTTCGCCGCCGGCCATCAGCACCGTGCTGCAGACGCTGAAACCGGCCAGGCCGATCGGCGAATCCAAAAGTTGCGAGCCGCCATCGATCACGCCGCGCTCGCGCCACAGCAAATGTCCATCGCTGCGAATGTCGGTGCCCAGGTGCAGGCTGCCGCGCTCGAAAGTCTCCCCACTGGCGCGGCGGCCGAAGCAGAGGGTTTCGACGCCGGCGAAGCGCGCGCCCGGATCCAGATCCACCGTGGTGCGCATGCGCGCCTGCGCGCCGGAGAAGACGATGCTCTCCTGCGGCAGCCATTCCGCCGTAGCGCCAGCGCCGACTTTTATGTTCACGGCCTGCTCTGCCAGGGGGCCGGCCGAGCGATACCACTTGCCGGCACCGGGGGTGGTGAGCAGGGCCTGCGCCCCGGCGCCAAGCTCGATGCCGATCTGCAGCCGGTCGCCGCCGGCGATGCCGGCCGGCGGATGCAGCACGATGGCGTGACACAGCTGCGGACCTTCCGGATACAGCGCCTTCTGCACCCGCAGCGGGCCGCGATGTTCGCGGCGCACCAGGCGCGTGGCCGCGCCGTGGCGCTCGAAACCGAGGTCGAGCGAGGCGTGCCAGGAGGAAACGATGGGGTCGGCGCAGGGTGGCAAATGCGGCATTGGCGAATCATAGCGCCAGGTCGGTGGCTCTTACACCGCGAGCAGTTCGCGCACGCCGTCGGCGGCCATGTCGCAGCCAAGCCCGCGCTTGATGATTTCGCCGCGCTCCATGACCAGGTACTGGTCGGCCAGGCTCTCGGCGAAGTCGTAGTTCTGCTCGACCAGCAGGATGGCCATGTTGCCCTCCTCGGCCAAAGTACGGATGGCGCGCTCGATGTCCTTGATGATCGAGGGCTGGATGCCTTCGGTCGGCTCGTCGAGGATCAGCAGGCTGGGGCC
>CAIZHL010000152.1 GCA_903932755.1 uncultured beta proteobacterium | reverse complement strand
GGCATACGACAAGAACGGGAACGTCTATTTTCCTGTGGGGAAGCAATCGAACTCCCGGTTGCTCGTCCATGCCGGAGAAGTAGCCGTGTTGCTGCCTGATGACGCCCACGCTGCCTGCTTGAGCCTTGGTGGTGGAGGGCAGGAGTTGGTGCGAAAAATCGTGGTCAAGATCAGGGATGCCCATTTGCTGGAGGCACCTGAGTCGGGCTACTGTAGGGACGTTGGCAACCCACCGGGTTCTGTCAGGGTCACGGCCGCTTTTGTAACGGGTGCATCCAACCCGAACAGGGGAGCAGCCCTATGATGACACTCCGCTGGCTGGACATGTTGGTCATCGCGCTCTACTTCGTGGGGGTGGCTTGGATCGGTTTTCGATTCTCGCGGCGGCAAACGACGACCGAGGCCTACTTCGTAGCGAGCCGTTCCATTCCTCATTGGGCGATGGGCCTTTCAATCTTCGCGACCCTCATCAGCAGCATCACGTTCATCGCCTATCCTGGCGCCGCCTATAAGGAGAACTGGAATCTTCTCGTCCCCGGTTTTATGGCTGTGGGTGTGTTGCTTGTCGTCGGCACCACTTTGATCGCGTTCTTCCGCCATGCCGTCGGGATGAGCGCTTATGAATATTTCGAAAGGCGTTTTGGTTACGGTGCACGGGCTTATAGCGCACTGGCGTTCACCGCGGGACATTTTTCCAAGATGGGTTTTGTGCTTTTCACCATCACCACGGCCATCTGCGGCATGACCGGATGGGACAAATACCAGGTCATAGTCGGCGTCGGTTTCGTGACGGTTTTCTTCACGCTCATCGGCGGGTTGGAGGCGGTCATCTGGACGGAAGTGTTGCAAGGCATCGTTAAGCTCGCGGGCGTGGTGGTGGTCATCGGGGTGCTGCTAGCCATCATGCCTGGTGGGGCGGGGGCGGCCTTCCAGCTGGCAGCAGAAAGGCAAAAATTCAGTCTGGGCAGTTTTGATCTCAACCTCTCGCAGAATGGAAATTTCTGGGTGATGCTCCTCTACGGTTCATTCTGGTATCTGCAAAAGTATGCTGCAGACCAGACTCTCGTGCAGCGCTATCTGGTGGCGAAGAACGATCGCGAAGCCCTCAAAGGCACGGCGCTGGGCGCGGTTTTGTGCGTGCCGGCCTGGACCGCCTTCATGCTCGTGGGCACGCTGCTTTGGGCCTACTACGAGCTCTCCGGCGAGGTGCTTCCGCCCCACTTGCTTGATGACAAAGGCAAAGTCATCGCCGATCGGGTGTTCCCGTTCTTTCTCACGACGAAGATTCCTGCTGGACTCGCCGGGATCTTCATGGCTGCGCTGATGTCCGCCGCGATGTCAACGATGGCATCCGACCTCAACGGTCTCTCCGTCGTGGGTGTGGAAGACTATTATCGCAAGCTGCGCCCGAATTCGAACGACAAGGAGCGCCTGCTTCTGGGCAAGTTTATCGTTGGTGTTTGCGGCGCGATTGCGGTTGGCATCGGCGCTTTCATTGCCTGGCGGGGGGAAAGTGCGTTGAAACTTTACTATGCTGTCACGGCGATTCTGTCGGCCGGACTGGCGGGTATGTTCCTGCTCGCATTTTTAAGCAGTCGGGCAAACAAGCAGGGACTCTGGATTGGTATCGTCGTTGCGCTGTTGTTCACGGCGTGGGCGGTGTTGTCCAGTCCGGTCACAAAAGGGTCGAACATTATCCTGAATTTGCACGATTACAACTACACTTGGCCGAGTGTGATGATCGGCGTCGGCGCGCACGTCATTGTGCTGGTTGTCGGCTGGATCGCCAGCTATGGCTTCCCCGCGCCCTCACCAATCACGCACAGCATGACGATGTGGGGGTGGCTCGAGAAACGCAAGACCCTTCCGCTGGACAAAAAATGAATATCGTTACCCTGCTGCAACCGGCCCGCATAGTGATCGGCGACGGCTGTGCGCCGCAATGCGCCGAATTCCTCGCGCAACGTGGCGCGAAACGTGTCCTGCTGGTGTCGAGCTCGCCCGTTCTGCCAATGCTGACTGGTGTGCTGGAGGCGTTGGCGAAAGTAGGAGTTGCCGTCGTTCGATCGC
>CAIZHL010000151.1 GCA_903932755.1 uncultured beta proteobacterium | reverse complement strand
GCCCGGATGGTGAAATTGGTAGACACAAGGGACTTAAAATCCCTCGGCGCAAGCCATACCGGTTCGATTCCGGTTCCGGGCACCACTCAGCCAAGCGCGTGATAGTCCTCAATCTCCTCTGCGACAAGGGACACCGCTTCGAAGGCTGGTTCGCTTCGGGCGACGCGTTCCGCGAGCAAAGCCGGCGTCATCTGGTGCATTGTCCGCAATGCCAGACCTCGGGCATCAGCCAATTGCCGTCGGCGCCTCACGTCAAGCGCGGCGCGACTGCACCTGCAGTCCAGGAGGGGCCGCCCTCATCTGTGCTTGCGCCGGCCATGGTGCAACTGCATGAAGCCCTGGTCAGCATGGCGCGAAAAGCGGAAAACGTCGGCGATCGATTTCCCGAAGAGGCGCGCCGTATTCACTATGACGAGGTGCCTGCGCGCAGCATTCGCGGTGTCGCCACGGCGGATGAAACCCGCGAACTGCTGGAAGAGGGCATCGCGGTGCTGCCGGCGCCGGTACCGCCGGAAGACGAGTTGCATTGAGTCCGCTTACGACTTTGCCAGTTTGTTCAACTGGTAGAGTTTCTCCAGCGCCTCGCGCGGGCTGAGTTCATCGCAATTGACATCGCGCAAGGCGTCCAGCGCCGGATGCGGCGGTTCGGGCAGCGGCGGGGCGCTGGCGAAGAGGTCGGGCTGATTCAGCGAACCGACGTCGCGATTTTCCAGCAATGTCAGCCGGCGTCGGGCTTCGCGCACTACGGCCGACGGCATGCCGGCCAGCGCGGCGACCTGCACGCCATAGCTTTGCGAAGCCGGACCGTCCTCGACGGCATGCAGGAAGACGATCTTGTGGCCGTGTTCGACCGCGTCGAGATGGACGTTGGCGCACACCGGGTAATCCTGCGCCAGTCGCGTCAGCTCGAAATAATGCGTCGAGAACAGCGTCCACGCCCGATTTTTTTCGATCAGGTGGCGGGCGATGGCGAAGGCCAGCGCGACGCCGTCGAAGGTCGAGGTGCCGCGACCGATCTCGTCCATCAGCACCAACGATTTCTCGGTGGCGCCATTCAGGATGGCGGCGGCTTCGGTCATTTCGACCATGAAGGTGGAGCGGCCCGAAGCGAGGTCGTCCGAGGCGCCGATGCGAGTGTAGATCGCGTCGATCGGCCCCAATCTGCAACGGGAGGCGGGGACAAAGCTGCCGCAGTGGGCGAGCAGCACGATCAGCGCGGCCTGGCGCATGTAGGTCGATTTGCCGCCCATGTTGGGGCCGGTGATCAGCAGCATGCGGCGCGCCGGCGACAGTCGCGTGTCGTTGGCTATAAAGCTGTCGATCTGCCGCTCCACCACCGGATGACGCCCGCCTTCGATTTCGATCGAGGCTTCGCTGCAGAACTCCGGTTGGCGATAATCGTGGCGCACGGCGGCGGCGGCGAAGGCGGTCAGGCCGTCGAGTTCGGCGATCGCGCGGGCGATGCGCTGCAGCACCGGGATGTGGATCGCCAGCGCGCCGAGCAGCTCGTCCCACAGCGACTTTTCCAGCGCCAAGGCCCGTTCGTTGGCGGACAGGGCCTTGTCCTCGAAGGTCTTGAGTTCGGGCGTGATGTAGCGCTCGGCGTT
>CAIZHL010000150.1 GCA_903932755.1 uncultured beta proteobacterium | reverse complement strand
GTAGAACTCGAATTCGTCCTGACGGTAGGCCGGGTTGAGCGGCGCAGACGCCGTGCCGGAGGCGACGGCAAGGAAGCAGGCGGCCATCTCGGGCCCGTTGGGCAGGACGATGGCGACGCGGTCGTTGCGCCCGGCGCCGAGCTCGTTGAGGCGGGCGACGGTGCGCTTGATCAGGGCGCGCAGTTCGCCATGGGACAGCGGCTTGCGCGAGGGCGCTGCGATGGCGGCGGCGGCATCGCTTCCGGTGGAAAGCAGGGCTTCAAGCGTGAGGATGTCGGACATGGTTTTCTCGGTGGCGTAAGTTGTCAGTCTTCTACAAGACTTTGCGGAAGGCGGATTGTGCCGTGCAATTGCCATGTTTCATCCATTCCACCGACAACAAATTTTGTTATCGGGGGACCGACTAATTTAATCGGGATATCGGGGTATCAGCCGATGAGGCGATACAGCATCTGCAATGCGAGCAGGGCGAGGAAGACGCCGAAGCCGCGCTTGAGCTGCTTGACCGGCAGTGAGTGGGCGAAGCGGGCCCCCAGCGGCGCCACCAGCATGCTCACCACCACCACGCCGACCAGGGCCGGCAGGTAGATGTAGCCGAATGAATACTGCGGCAGCCCGGCGGTGCCCAGGCCGCTGACGACGTAACCGACCGCGCCAGCCACGGCGATCGGAAAACCGAGCGCCGCCGAGGTGCCTACCGCCTGGTGGATGGCCACGTTGCAGAACACCATGAAGGGAATCGAAAGGAAGCCGCCGCCGGCGGCAACCAGGCTGGAGACGACGCCGATGCCGGAGCCCACCGCCAGCATGCCTGCGGCACCGGGCAACTGGCGCGAGGGCTTGGGCTTGCGGTCGATCAGCATGCTCGCCGAAGCGTAGAAGACGATGGCTGTGAATACCATGGCGAGCGGCCGCGTCGGGATCGCCGCGGCGATGAAACTGCCGCCGAAGGTGCCCGCCATCAGGCCGGGGGCGAAAACCTTGACGATGTCCCAGCGCACCGCGCCGTGCTGGTGGTGGGCGCGCATGCTGGAGATCGAGGTCAGCACGATGGTGGCCATCGACGTGCCCAGCGCCAGGTGCATGCTGTGCTCGACCGGAAAGGCCTGTGCGGTGAACAGCATGAACAGCAGCGGCACGATGGTCAGGCCGCCGCCGACGCCGAACAGGCCGGCGACGAAGCCGGCAAAGGCGCCCAGCAGCGGATAGCCCAGCCACCAAATGCTCACTGCGGGCTCACTTCGATTTTTTCCCGATCAGCTTGCCGGTGATGAATTTCCATTCCGCCGGATCGACCGGGGTGATCGACAGGCGGTTGCCGCGCTGCAGCGCGCGCAGGTTGGCCAGTTCGGGGTGGGCGCGCAGTTCGTCGAGTCCGACCAGCCGCGTCTTTTTCACGATGCGTACATCGACGTTGACCCAGCGCGGGTTCTCAGGCGTCGACTTGGGGTCGTAGTAAGGACTTTTCGGATCGAACTGGGTGCGGTCGGGGTAGGCGAGTTGCGCCACTTCGGCCAGCCCGGCGATGCCCGGCTCCGGGCATGAGGAATGGTAGAACAGCACGCCGTCGCCGACCTGCATCTGGTCACGCATGAAGTTACGCGCCTGGTAGTTGCGCACGCCCCACCAGTCGACGGTCTGCTTCGGCATGGCCAGGACGTCGTCGATGCCGACCACGCCGGGTTCCGATTTCATCAGCCAGTAGCGCGTCATGCCATTCGCCCCAAACAAAACAAACAGGGCGCGGATTTAGTTTCGGCCGCTACGCTTAACGCCAAAAAGGTCGGCGTTAGCCTGCACTGAAACTCGTTTTCCGCGCCCTGCAATTCGATTCCCCCGCGAGTGCCGTTTGGCCGGCATCCTGAACCTGGGTTCAGAGAGGACACTTTCCTGCCGCTTCAGGTTCGCCCGCGTGGAGCGATCACAACAGCGGCGTCTATGGGCTGCGGCCGGTGCCAATGGATATTGGTTCAAGGAATCTATGGCCTTGGCGAACACCGCAGGGGAAACCCTGGGAAGCCAGGCAAGTCATTCGCGAACCGGG
>CAIZHL010000149.1 GCA_903932755.1 uncultured beta proteobacterium | reverse complement strand
ACGGCGGCCTTCGGCGGCCTGCAGAGCTTTTCGGTACCGGTGCTGGGCGGCATCTATGGCCTGTCTGCAGCGGCGGGCGTGGCGGCGCTGACCGGTTATCTGCTCGGTTCGGCGGCGGGCATGGCGGTGGGCGGCTTCGTCGCCGTGCACGTGCATGCCCACGACCGCACCGCGGGCGCCGCGCTGTTTGGCGCCGCCGTCTTTGCCGCGGTGCTGGCCAGCGGCCTGCCGCCGGCGTGGAGCGTGATTCCGCTGATGGTCGCGGTCGGCGCCGGCGTCGGCCTCGCCGGGCCTTCGCGCGACCTGCTGGTGCGGCGCGTGGCGACCGAGTCGCTGGCCGGCGGCAAGGAATCGCCGGCCTTCGGCCGCGTCTATGGCTTCGTCTACTCCGGGCTTGACGTCGGCCTCGCGCTGGGGCCGCTGGCCTTCGGCATGCTGCTCGATGCCGGCGGCCGCGACGGCGTGCTGCCGGGCGTGGCCCTGCTGCAGGTACTGGCGGTGGCGACGGTGCTGGCCATGGGGCGCCGCGTCGGAGCGCGCGCAGTCACGCCAGGCTAGCGCGGGGCCGCTGCGGTCCTGCGCCCGGGACGGCGCCGGCTACTTGTGCGGCATCGTCCACACGCCATCCCAACTCGCGGGTGGCGGCATGTTGCGGTAGATCTGGCAACGTTCGATATAGATTCGCGAAGGGCCGTCGAGCGGGTTGGCAGCCAGCGCCGTGGCAAAGGATTTTTCGGCCGCGGTCCAGTCGCGCTGGCGGTAGTGCAGCAGGCCCGCGTTGAACGCGGCCAGCGCATCCTCGCGGTGCGGGAAGCTGTCTTCCGAGTGGTGGCCGATGGCTTCGTAGATGGCGACCGGCATTTCCCTGCCGCGCACGCGGATCAGGTCGATTTCGCGGGCGGCGGCGAGATGCCTGACCGCCTCCCAGGTCGCATCGCACATCAGGATCGAGGTGCCGTAGAACTTGTTGGCGCTTTCCAGGCGCTCGGCCAGGTTGACCCGGTCGCCGACGACGGTGTACTCCATGCGCTTCAGGGAGCCGATGTTGCCGGCGACGACGTTGCCGGTGCTGATGCCGACGCCGATCCGGATCACTTCGTCGCCGCGCCCGGCGCGGCGGCGGTTGAGCTGGTGCAGCGCGGTCAGCATGCGGTTGCCGACCATCACCGCGTTGCTGGCGTCCTCCTCGGTCTGCAGCACCGAGCCGAACACCGCCATGATCATGTCGCCGATGTACTTGTCGAGCACGCCGTTGTGGGCGAAGACGATATCCACCATGTCGGTGAAGTACTCGTTGAGCAGAGCCACGGTTTCCTTGGCACCGAGGCGTTCTGAAATCGAGGTGAAGCCGCGGATGTCGGAGAACAGCACGCTGACGTCGCGCCCGGTGCCACCCAGTTCCACTTCCCCGCTTTCCAGCAGCTGGTCCACCACCGTCTTGCTCATGTAGCGCGACATGGTGTTGCGCAGGCGCTTCTCGCGGGTGATGTCCTCCATCATCAGCATGTAGCCGATCGGTTCGTTGCGCAGGTTGGTCAGCTGCACCGTCGCCATGTTTACCGAGACCGCCTCGCGGCCCTCGATCAGCAGGTCGGTATCGACGGTGATGTCGGTGCTGCCCGAGGCCTGGACCTTCTCCAGGCTCTTCGCCACCCAGCTGTTGCGGCCGGGGAATATCTCATCGAGCCGGTGGCCGAGCAGGTCTTCGTCGGTGCGGCGCAGGATGCGCCGTGCCGATTCGTTGGCCTTGCGCAGGATGCCGCCGGCGTCCAGCGTCAGCACGGCGTTGTTCATGCTGTGCAGGATGGCTTCGTTGTAGTTGCGCTCGGCGCTGACTTCCTCGAACAGCTGCGCGTTCTCGATGGCGACGGCGGCCTGCGCCGAGAAAGCCCGCAGGCGCCGCTCGTCGGCGCTGCCGAAGGCGCCGCCCCTGCGGTTGAGGATCTGCATGACGCCGATCTTGCGTTCGCCGCGGGCGACGATCGGCATGCACAGCATGCTGTGGGTGCGGTAGCCGGTGTGGCGGTCGAAGTCGGGGTTGAAGCGGGAGTCCGAATAGGCGTCGGCGATGTTGATCACGCGGCCGCTGCTGAAGCATTCGCCGGCGATGCCGGCGTCCGCCGGAAAGCGGATTTCCTCGCCGGCAATGCCGCCGGCGACGCGGGAGAACAATTCGTTGCTGTCCGCATCGTAAAGGAACAGGGTGCCGCGGTCGGCATCGAGCAGCGACGTGGCCGCCGCCATGATCTTCGCCAGCAGCGGGCCGAGGTGGATTTCGGCGACGATCGAGATGCTGACCTCCAGCAGCGTGGCTTCCTCGCGCTGCTGGCGCTCGACCTTCTCGAACAGGCGCGCGTTTTCCAGTGCCGCGGACGCCTGCAGCGAGAGGCCTTCGAGCAGTTTCTGGTCCTCGCCGTCGAAGTCGCCGGCGTGCTTGTTCAGCACCTGGGTGATGCCGATCACCTCATGGTTCTTGTTGCGGATCGGCACGCAGAGGATGTTGCGCGTGCGGTAGCCGGTGCGCCGGTCCACTTCCTGGTTGAAGCGCGGATCGGCATAGGCGTCGGCGATGATTTCCGCCTCGCCGCTGGTGAACACCGAGCCGGCGACGCCGAGGTTGCAGGGGAAGCGAATTTCTCCGATGGCGTCGCCCTGCATGACGCGAGAGAACAGTTCGTGGGTCTCCGGATCGTGCAGGAACAGGGAACTGCGGTCGGCGTTGAGCGCCTCGGTCACCACCGCCATCAGGCGCGGGAACAGGACATCAAGGGAAAGGCTGTCGGACACGCGATTGGCGATGTCGGCCAGCGCCGTAGTGCGACGCAGCATTTCGGTGATGCGGAAGAACAGTTTGGCCTTGCCGGCTTCGTCGAGTCCGTGCAGCAGTTTCTCGATGTCCTCCTGGTGCAGGCGGTGTTCGAGAATTTCGCGAATGGTTTCAAAGCCGATCTGCATGCGCGCTAGGGGCTGAAGTCCCGTGGCTCCCGTTGGACAGACATGCCTACATTGTAACCACAATAAGTAACGGCTTATTGGCCTCCGCGGCGCCTCGCGGCGCGGGAGCGGTCAGGGCGCGAGCGCGGCGTGGCGCGGGCAGGACAGCAGATGGTCGTTGACCATGCCGGTTGCCTGCATGTGGGCGTAGATGACCGTGGGGCCGATGAAGCGGAAACCGCGCCGCTTGAGTTCCTTCGACAGGGCTTCGGCCTGCGGGGTGATCGCGGGTACTTCCGCCATGCTGCGCCAGCGGTTGATGCGCGGGCGGCCGTTGACGAAAGCCCAGAGCAGGGCGTCAAGGCTGCCGCCCTGCTCGTAGAGGTCCAGCGTAGCGCGGGCGTTGGCGACGCTGGCGGCCACCTTCAGACGGTTCCTGACGATGCCGGCATCGCCCAGCAGGCGTGCCACGTCCTTTTCGCCGTAGCGGGCGATGCGTGCCACGTCGAAATTGTCATAAGCGCGGCGATAGTTCCCGCGCTTCCTGAGAATGGTGATCCAGGACAGCCCCGCCTGCGCACCTTCAAGGATGAGGAACTCGAACAGGGTGCGTTCGTCGTGGCAGGGTACGCCCCACTCGGTGTCGTGGTAGGCGGTGTAGAGCGGGTCGGTGCCGCACCAGGGGCAGCGCGCCGTGGCGCCGGCGCCAGCGTGCTGCGCCCCTGCGGGAACTTTCAATTCAGCACCAGCACGCCGCGCTTGAGCCCCGGGTCCTCGGGATGTGTCGACAGGACGAAGCCGAGGCTGGCGACGAAGGCCAGCATGCGCGTGTTTTCGGCGAGAAAGTCGCCATGCATGTAGCGCAGGCCGGCGCTGCGTGCGGTGTCGATCAGCGTACCCATCAGGCGCCGGGCCAGGCCTTTGCCCGCCCAGTCATCGGCGACGACGATGGCGAACTCGCAGGATTCGCCGTCCGGGCTGGTGGCGTAGCGGACGACGCCGACTTCCTTCTCCGCACCATCGACCTCGATGGTGGCGACGTAGGCCATTTCGCGGTCGTAGTCGATCTGCGTGAGCCTGACCAGCTGTGCCGGCGAGACTTCGCGGATGGTGTTCATGAAGCGCATGTAGCGCGATTCGGGCGACAGGGCCTTGACGAACTCCTGCTCCATCCGGACGTCCTCGGGCCGGATCGGGCGGATGCTGACCTGGGTGCCGTCCTTGGCCTGATAGCCGGTCTCCAGGTGCGACGGGTAGGGATGGATCGCCATGTGGTCGTAGCGGCCGGCGGTGATCGGCGTGTTCTCGATGGTGATGCGAGCATCGACCGCGACTGCGCCGTGCTCATCGACGATCAGCGGATTGATGTCCATTTCGCTGATCCACGGCAGTTCGCAGACCATGGCGGAAACGCTGAGCAGTATGGCTTCGAGGGCGGCCATGTTGACCGGCGGCATGTTGCGGAATTTGCCCAGACGCGCGGTGGTGCGGGTAGACGCCAGCATGTCGGCGACGAGGAAGGAATTGAGCGGTGGCAGGGCCACGGCGCGCTCGCTGTTGTAGGCCTCGACGCCGGTGCCGCCGGGGCCGAAGACGATGGTGGGGCCGAAGATCTTGTCGCGCATCATGCCGACCACCAGTTCGCGGCCGTTGGCCTTCTGGATCATCGGTTCGATCGCGATGCCGTTGATCACGGCATCCGGGCGGTTCTTCTTCACCTCGTCCATGATTTCAAGCCAGCCGTCGCGTACCGCGGCGAGGCTGTTGAGGTTCAGCCGCACGCCGCCGCAATCGCTCTTGTGCGCGATCTGCGGCGAATCGATTTTCATCACCACCGGCAGGCCGAGTTCTTCGGCCAGGACCATGGCTTCGGAAGCGGAACGCGCCACCATGGTTTGCGCGATGGGGATCCTGAAGGCGGACAGGATCGCCTTCGATTCCATTTCGCTGAGCACCTTGCGACCTTCCATCAGGGCGGTTTCGATCACCAGGCGCGCCGATTCGAGGCGCGGCGGCGCCTGCTCGCAAATCGAGGCCGGCGTCTGCATCAGCAACTGCCGGTTGCGGTAATAGTTGGAGACGTGCGAGAACAGGTCGACCGCCGGCTCGGGGGTGCGGAAGGTGGGAATCGCTGCACCCTGGAACAGCTTGCGCGCTTCGCTCACCTGTTCCTCGCCCATCCAGCAGGTCACCAGGGGCTTGTCGCTCTGGCGCGCGATCTCGATCACGGTGCGCGCCGCCTGGGTCGGATCGGTCATGGCCTGCGGCGTCAGTATGGCCAGCACGCCGTCGACGCTGTCGTCGTCGAGGCAGGCTTGCAGCGCCAGGCCATAGCGCGCCGGATCGGCGTCGCCGAGGATGTCGAGGGGATTGGCCTTCGACCAGTTGGCCGGCAGCAATTCGTTCAGCCGGGTGAGCGTGGCCGGGGCGAGCTGAGCCAGCGGGATGCCGATGTCGGCGGCGTGGTCGGCCGCCATGACGCCGGGGCCGCCGCCGTTGGTGACGATGGCCAGGCGCTTGCCGCGCGGACGAAAATGCGAGAAGAGGGCCGAGGCCGCGGCGTACATCTGGCCGACGTTGGCCAGGCGCACCACGCCGGCGCGGCGCAGGGCGGCATCGAAGACGTCGTCGGCGCCGACCAGGGCGCCGGTGTGCGAGCGGGCGGCTTTTTCGCCGGCCGGATGCTTGCCGACCTTGATCAGCAGCACCGGCTTGCAGCGCGCCGCGGCACGCAGGGCGCTCATGAAGCGGCGGGCGTTCTTGATGCCTTCGATGTAGAGGAAGATGTTCTCGGTGCGCGGGTCGGAGACCATGTAGTCGAGCACTTCGCCGAAATCGACGTCGCTTTCGGCACCGAGCGACACCACGTTGGAAAAGCCGACCTTGTTGGGCAGGGCCCAGTCGAGGATCGCCGTACACAAGGCGCCGGATTGGGAGATCAAGCCGATGGTGCCGGCATGGGCAAAGCCGTGACCGAAGGTCAGGTTGATGTGGCTACCGGGACGCATGATGCCCAGGCAGTTCGGACCGAGCAGGCGCATGCCGTGACGGCGGGCGTTTTCCAGTGCGGCGCGCTCCAGCGTCGCTCCCCGCGGCCCGGTTTCGGCGAAGCCGCCGGCGATCACAATTGCGTTTCTGCAGCCGGCGCGGCCGCAGGCGTCGACGATGTTGGGCACCGTGGCTGCTTCGGTGCAGATCACGGCGATATCGAGGCGTTGCGGGATGGTATCGACCGATGCGTAGCTGGGCTGGCCGAACACGGTTTCGTGTTTCGGATTGACGAAGAACAGCTTGCCCTTGAAGCCCGAGTCGAGCATGTTGCGCACCAGCGTGACGCCGATCGAGTTGGGCGTTTCTGAAGCGCCGATGACGGCGATGGACTCGGGCTCGAAGAGCGTGTGCAGGTAGTGTCGTTCGTTGTTCATGGCGGCGTTCCGTTGTTGCAACGGGGCGTGTGGCGACGGGATGGTGCAATGCAGCATAGCACCTTCCCGGACTGGTGAACCGGGGAAATGACCTAAATCAGGCTTGTTTTCCGCGCCGGTTGTTCCGGTAATGCCCGTAATGGCGATCGGCACTGAGGATATGGTTCACCAGCCATCCGGTCAGCAAGCGTTTGACGCGAAAGCCCAAATAGACGCGATTTGTTTCGCCGGATTCGATTTCGCCCTGCAATTCCGCGAGAAATTCGAAAAAGCGATCGTGCTGCCGCGTGTGCAATTGGACGAAGGGATAGTTGTCGTCGTCCATCAATTGCCGCTCGTGCATGAAGTCGCGCGATGCGGTGGCCTGGATGCGCGCCAGCAGCGGCAACGTTCGGCTGAGGACACCCTGGCTGATCACGTCGGCCAGTTCGTTCATGTCCGCCAGCAGGCTCTTGTGGGCGGCGTCGACGCCCGCAGGGCCGATGGCGTAGTCGTCGCGCCACATATAAGGCAGTTCGGCCCGCAAATTGTCGAGGGCGTCGTTGGCGGTTTCGCAGCGGTCGAGATAGGCGTGGGCGGCGGTGTCGTCGGGCACCATGGCGATGTAGGTCAGGAGCTGTTCGCGGGCGCCGGATGTGTCGTCGAAGTGGTAGTAGGCCAGCGCCTGGTCGAAGTGCTTCTGGTGGACCTGCTTGGCTTCCCGCAGCGGCTGCGGCTCGCAGTTGAACACTTCGAAGACCGATTGAGCGCCCTGCTTGCCGCGCACCCGGGTGCGGTCGAGAAAGCGGATCGACCAGAGTTCGGGGTGGTCCAGGCAGTACAGGGTGTACTCGCTGATCAGCACCGATGCCCTGTATTCCTTTGTCATTCGCTCGATGCGCGCCGCGAGATTGACCGCGTCGCCGATCACGGTGCCGTCCATGCGTTCGGCGCCGCCGACGGTGCCGAGGATGACGATGCCGGTGTTGATGCCGATGCCGATGCGGATCGGGCGGTAGCCGGCGCGCTGGCGTCCGTCGTTGTATTCTTCGAGGCGCTGCAGCATCGCCTGGCTGCAATGCAGCGCCTGGTCCGGCGAATCGGGGAACAGGGCCATGATCGCATCGCCGATGTACTTGTCGATGAAGCCGCCGTGGGCGGCGATCACCGGTTCCATCTGGATCAGGTAGGAGTTCAGGAAATTGAAATTCTCCTGGGGACTCATGGTTTCCGACAGCGAGGTGAAGTTGCGGATGTCGGCGAACAGCACCGTCATCTTGCGTTCGATCTGCTGGCCGAGTTCGACCTTGCGGATGTCCTCGATGCCGAGCAGGTTGAGGAACTGGCGCGGGACGAATCGGCTATACGCCTTGGTGGTCGTATCCAGCCGTTCGCGCAGGACCGAACTGCTGTCCTGTGAGGTGTCCGGCGGGCTGCTGGGTAGTGCACTCATACACTCGGGGCCAGGAGAGTGGCTCGCGCATTGGTTTAGGTCCAAAATGATACCCGACATGGCGACGAATACGAACGAAAAATCATCACATTGGGTGAACCGCTTCCTGCCTTACATCAAGTCGGGAGGGGATGTTCTCGATCTTGCCTGTGGCCGTGGCCGGCATTCCCTGCTGCTGCATGCCGCCGGACATCGCGTTACGGCGGTCGACCGGGATGCCGCAGCCCTGGCCGAAATTTCGGCCAAAGCGCCGGCAATACGAACCTGTACGGCGGATCTCGAAGGGGCGCCGTGGCCGTTTCGAGGTCACGGTTTCGACGCCATCGTCGTCACCAATTACCTGTTCCGGCCGCTGTTTCCGCAACTTCTGGACACGCTGGCTGCGGACGGAGTGCTGATCTACGAAACCTTCATGACCGGCAACGAGCGTTTCGGCAAGCCCTCCAATCCGGAGTTCTTGCTGCGCCCGGACGAATTGCTGGAGTTCGTGCGCGGCCGGCTGGCGGTGGTGGCGTTCGAACAGGGTGAAGTGTCGACACCTCGCCCCGCGGTGGTGCAGCGCCTTTGTGCGACGAAGCGCACCGGGTTTCCAATGCCGCAGTAAACCGAAGGCCTGATGTGCCGCATCGGCGCGCGCCGGGATGGAAGTGCGGCGCGCCTGCCGCTTCAGGCAGACGCGGCGAGAATCTCTACCGCGAGCCGGTCGAGCGAGCCCGCATCGAGGCGAAGCGCGACATGCCGGGTCGCGGCGTCGAAGGAGTTGTAGTTGCGCGCCTGCGAACGCTGATACAGCGGGTAGTAGTGCTGCGTCAGCAGTTCTTCCACCAGCGCCGGGAAATCCCGCGCGTCGATCAGCGCCTGCCAGCGATCCAGGGTCTCCTTGCTCTGCAGGCCCTTGAGGTGGCCCAGTCGCTCGACGAGCCATGCGGTATCCGCCACGGCGTAGTCATAGTCCTCGAGGAGGAATTCGACCCGGGCGGCAAGCGAGGCCTCGATGCGCAGGCCGGGTGCGCCGCGGATGGCGTTGAGCAGCGCATCGGGCAGGTGCAGGCGGCCGATCTTGCGGCTTTCGGCCTCGACGAACACCGGCCGCGCCAGGTCCAGCGCCGAAATGTTCGCCAGCAGTTGCGACTCGAAACCCTTCTGCGCCGGTTGCGGCTGGCCGGGCAGGTTGCCCAGCACCGAGCCCTTGTGCGCGGCCAGTGCCTCCAGATGCAGGATTTGTCCGCCCCGTGCGGCAATGGCTTCCAGCAGGCGGCTCTTGCCGCTGCCGGTGGCGCCGCTGACGACGCGGAACTTCACCTGCGGCGGCAGCATGGCCAGTCGCTCGACGACATGCTGGCGCCAGCTTTTGTAGCCGCCCTGAAGGCGATGCGCGTCCCAGCCGATCTCGCGCAGGATATGGGTGAACGCGCCGCTGCGCTGGCCGCCGCGCCAGCAATAGACCAGGGGTCGCCAGGTTTTCGGCTTGTCGAGCAGATGTTCCTCGATATGGCGGGCGATGTTCTTCGACACCAGCGCCGCGCCGAGTTTTTTCGCTTCGAACACCGAGACCTGCTTGTACAGCGTGCCGACCCGGGCGCGTTCTTCGTCGTCCAGCACCGGCATGCTCAGGGCGCCCGGCAGGCAGTCTTCGGCAAACTCGCCCGGAGCGCGGGCGTCGATGATGGCGTCGAACTCGGCGAGGTGTGCTACCGTCGCCACTCCCTTGGGCAGTTTTTCAGACATGGAATTCAGGCACACCAGATCAGCCTCAGCCGAGCAGCGGTTGCAGCGCGCTCCAGACGTGATCGAGCAGCTTCGGCTGCGCCGCCGCTGTCGGATGCAGGCCGTCGGCCTGGAAGGCATCGCGGTCCAGCGCGACGGGTTCCAGCAGGAAGGGCAGCAAGGGAATTTTTTCGCGTTTGGCAAGGTTGCGGAAGGCGGCATGGAATTCGTCGGTGTATTTCTGCCCGTAATTGGGCGGCAGGTGCATGCCGACCAGCAGCACCCGCACTTTTTGTTGCTTCGCCAGTTTCACCATGAAGTTCAGGTTGTCATGTATTGCACTGACCGGCAGGCCGCGCAGGCCGTCGTTGGCGCCCAGTGCCAGAATCACGATGGCCGGATTGAACTGGTTCAGCGCCGCGGCAAAGCGTGTCCGCCCGCCGGCCGTGGTTTCGCCGCTGATGCTGGCGTTGGCCACCGTGTAGCGGGAACCCTGGGCCTGCAGCCGCTGTCCGAGCAGGGCCGGCCAGCTTTGGCTGACGCCGATGCCGAAGCCGGCGGAGAGGCTATCGCCAAAGACCAGGATGCGCTGTTCCGCCGCGGCGGCAGGCAGACTGAAACACAGGATCAGCAACAGGCAGGAGGCAAATTTCTTGAACATGGTTGAGAAGGTTCTGATGACAGACGCAGTGATCGACGTGGCGGCATTGGGCAAAAGCGTGCCGAGCGGTGACGGTACGCTCACGATTCTGCACGAGATTTCGTTCGCCGTAACGGCGGGCGAGGCAGTGGCCATCGTCGGTGCCTCAGGCTCGGGCAAATCGACGCTGCTGGGCTTGATGGCGGGCCTTGACCTGCCTACGTCGGGCACCGTGCATCTGGGCGGGCAGGATCTCGCCGTGCTGGATGAAGATGCCCGCGCAGAACTGCGCGGCAGGCTGCTCGGTTTTGTCTTCCAGTCTTTCCAGCTGCTGCCGGCGCTGACCGCGCTGGAAAACACCATGCTCCCGCTGGAACTCGCCGGCCGCGCCGACGCGCGAGCGCAGGCACAGGCGATGCTGGTCCGGGTCGGCCTCGGCGAGCGCCTGGGCCACTACCCCAAGCATCTTTCCGGCGGCGAACAGCAGCGCGTGGCGCTGGCGCGGGCTTTTGCCATGAAACCGCAACTGCTGCTGGCCGACGAGCCGACCGGCAACCTTGATGCCGCCACCGGCGCGCAGGTGATCGACCTGATGTTCGCCATGAATGCCGAAGCCGGCACCACGCTGATCCTGGTGACGCACGACGAGGCGCTGGCGCATCGTTGCGGGCGCACGCTGCGCTTGTCGGGCGGGCGGCTGGAAAGCTGAATCAGGCGGCCAGCACGGCACGCGCCGCGGCGACGCCGCTCCTGACCGCCGCTTCCAGAGTCGCCGGATAGTCGCTCGCGACGTAGTCTCCTGCCAGCCAGAGGCCCGGTAGCCCGGTTGCCGCGCCCGGTCGCTGCAAAGCGGGGATGCAGGCGAAGGTGGCGCGCTTTTCGGTGATGGTCTGCACCGCCAGCGGCGCAGGAAGATCGGGCACGATGCGGCCGATTTCTTCGTGGATGCGCTGTTCCAGTTCGGTCGTGGGCAGGTCCAGATGCCGGCCGCGGGCACTGATTACGGCGGCGATCAGGCCGTGCTGCCCGCACAGGGCGCCGCGGTCGAAGAGCCATTGCGCGAGGCCGGCGTCCACACCTAGCATCGGCTGCGGCAAGCGCACTGCCGGCGGATAGCGCAAGTAGCTGGTGACGATGGGTTCCCAGTCGAAATGTTCTACCTTGGGCGCGAGTTCCGGCACCAGGGCGGCGAGGTGGTAGGGCGCCACGGCGAGCACGACGTGGGCGTAGGGACCGGATTCATCGATCCGCCAGCCATCGGTCTCACGCCGCAGAGCGTTGACGCGATGGCCGCGATCAACCGCGCCGCCGTGCCCGGCGACAAACTTCGCGGCGGGATCGGGAAACAGCGCCGAGAGATTTACTTGCGGCAGCAGCATGTCGCTGGCTGCGCGCGCGCCGCCCAGGCTGTCACGCAGCACGTTCGCCAGCACCTGCGCCGAGGCGCGGTCGGCGGGTGTGTTGAGGGCGGCGATGCATAGCGGCTCCCACAAAAGTCGGCGCTGGCGGGACGGCGTTTGCATACTGTCCAGCCACTTCGTCACCGTGATGTCGGGCTCGATGCGGAAACGGCAGGCTTGCAGGCTGCGCATGAGGCGGATGGCCGCCCACTTTTCGCCCCAGTCGAGGCCGCGGGCGAGCAGCAGGGCGAAGGCGGAATGCAGCGGTGCCGGCAAGCGCGGCGCGCTCATCAGGAATTCGCCGGGGAACTCGAAGCGCAGAGGCGTGCGCTTGAGCAGGGCATCGGGATCGGCGCCGACGGCGCGCATCAGGCGCAGGGTTTCGGTGTAGGCGCCGACCAGGATGTGCTGGCCGTTGTCGACGTCGAAGCCGTCGATTTTTGCTGCGCGGGCGCGACCGCCGAGGGTACGCGAGGCTTCGAAGACCTCGACCTGATGGCCGGCGGCAGCGAGTTCGACGGCGGCCGCCATCCCGGCATAGCCGGCGCCGATGACCGCGAGCTTCAAGCCATATACCAGGTTTTTCCTGCCAGCCACAGCTTGCGCAGCGGCGGCAGCGAGATGCGCTGGTCCAGCACGCGATAGTTGTCGCGCACGATTTCATTCAGCGTGGCGCGGTAGATTGCGGCCATAACCAGGCCGGCGCGTTGCGACTTGCGGTCGGCGGCGGGAAGCTGGGCAAACGCCTGCTGGTAAGTGGTCTGCGCGCGCTCGACCTGGAACTCCATCAATCGGCGGAAGTTGTCCGAATAATTCGCACCCAGCAGATCGGCCTCGGCAATACCGAAGCGAGCGAGTTCATCCTGCGGCAGGTAGATGCGGCCGCGGCGGGCGTCTTCGCCGACGTCGCGGATGATGTTGGTGAGCTGGAAGGCCAGCCCCAGGTCGTGGGCGTACTTGAGCGTCTGGCGGTCCTTGTAGCCGAAGATCTCGGCGGCGAGCAGGCCGACCACGCTGGCGACGCGGTAGCAGTAAAGGTGCAAGGCCTTGAAGTCGGCGTAACGCGTGTTGTCGAGGTCCATCTCCATGCCGTCGATGATTTCCAGGAGCTGCTCCTGCGGCAGGTGGAATTCCTTCAGCGATCCGGCCAGGGCCTGCGTTACCGGATGGCTGGGGCGTCCCGTGTACAGGGCGGCGAGTTCGCCGCGCCACCAGTCGAGCTTGGTCCGCGCGAGCCCGGGGTCCGGGCATTCATCGACCACGTCGTCGACCTCGCGGCAGAAGGCATACAGCGCCGTGATCGCCTGGCGTCGGCGCGACTCGAGGAAAAGGAAGCTGTAGTAGAAGCTGGAGCCGCTGGCGGCGGCGCGCTGCTGGCAGTATTCGTCGGGTGTCACGGCGATTTATCGGTTGCTGTCCAGGGGTCGGACCAGGGAGCGCCACATTATCAGCGGCCAGTCGAAGGCTTCGAGCTTTGGTCGCCGCTTGAATACATCGTAATCGACGGCTTCGATTTTATCCAGGACGCGCAGACCTCCGGCGACGATGGCGCGGATTTCGAGGCCCATGCGCCCGGGCAGGTCCCAGCCCAGGGGCGCGCCGGAAAGCATCAGGGCGCGGGCGCGGTCGACCTGGAAGCGCAGCAGAGTGCGAAAGTCGGCGCTGGCGACACGGCGAATCACGACTTCATCGCCGACGCCGAAGCGCGTCATATCGTCCTGCGGCAGGTAGATCCGGCCGTGTGCGCCCTTGGCCGCGTCGATGCCCACATCCTGCCAGTGATTGATCAGTTGCAGTGCTGAGCAGATCGCGTCGGAGCGCTCGAGGTTCTGCGCTGTAGCCTGCCCGAAGAGATGCAGCAGCAGGCGGCCGACCGGATCGGCCGAGCGGCGGCAGTAGTCCATCAGATCGGCGAAGTCGCGGTAACGCTCTTTATGGACATCCTGCTGGAAGGCATCCAGCAGGTCGCGAAAAAGTTGCAGCGGCAAACGGTAGTGCGCGATCACCGGGCGCAGGCGGAGAAATACCGGATGCCGGGTGGGTTGGTCGCGTTCGATGGCGTCAAGTTCCGCCTGATATTCGCCCAGCAGCGCGCGGCGCTCGTCGGCCGACAGCTCGCCCTCATCGGCGAAATCGTCGGCATTGCGGGCAAACCAGTAGATCGCCGCCACCGGCTCGCGCAATCGCGCCGGAAGCAAAACGGAAGCGACGGGAAAGTTTTCGTAGTGATCGACGGCCATGATGCGGCAGGAGTATAGCCACAGCGCCTGCGGTGCATCCGGCTTTCGCTGCCGCTCCATGAGCTTGCGCGCGCTTGCCGCCGATGCCCCGCAAGCTGCGGGACCGATGGCGAACCGGCCTGCGGCGGACATGGTTGGGACCGGAAAGAAATGTCGAAAGCGGGTAAAATTCGCCATCCACGTCGTTCCCCGAGGCTTTGCATAGCCGGCCGGTTGCGACATGCGCCCAGGTGGCGGAATTGGTAGACGCACCAGATTTAGGTTCTGGCGCCGCGAGGCGTGGGGGTTCGAGTCCCTTCCTGGGCACCAGCGTTT
>CAIZHL010000148.1 GCA_903932755.1 uncultured beta proteobacterium | reverse complement strand
CAGTCGCCTGGTCAATGTAACGCTGGAGAAGACAGCCGCTGCTTGCCGCGTGACCATTAGCGATCAGGGCAAGGGTTTCGACTGGGCAACGTATCTCGAGTTCAGCCCGGAGCGCGCTTTCGACCTGAATGGCAGAGGAATCGCCATGTCGAGAGCCCTCAGCTTTGACAGCCTTGAATACGTGGGCAACGGCAGCAGCGTGGTAACCACTGTTCAGCGCCCCGATCCTGCCCTCAAGTGAGCTCCAGCCTGGATTGTGTGGAAGCAGTGGTCGGGGCGGGAACGATCCAGCGCGCGAGGCAGGCGACGAGGCTCTCGCGGCTGAAGGGCTTTGCCAGAAAGTCATCCATGCCCGCTGCGCGGCAGTCGTCCTGATCCGATTGCATGGCGTTGGCGGTAAGCGCGACGATCGGGGTTCTCGCGTTCGGTCCTGCGCCGGAACGAATCAGGCGGGTCGCCTCCATGCCATCCATTTCCGGCATCTGCATGTCCATCAGAATCAGTGCGTAGCGTTCCCTGGCGGCCGCCGTTACCGCTTCGCGGCCGTTTTCCGCGAGATCGACGGCATGGCCGAGGCGATTGAGCAGCGTCATCGCTATCTTCTGGTTGACCTTGTTGTCTTCCACCAGCAGCAAGCGCCGCGTCAGATTTCCGGTATGCGCTGCCGGCTCGGCCCCGTGCGCTTGGGGAGGCAACGGCAATGCTGCGGGCTGCTGTGCTGCCGCGCCAGCGGAAGTGGCTTCCCGGTCCGGTGGCGAAGCGGGTGAGGCACTTTCAACTGCGTCCTCCAAGAGGGCTTGCACTGGCAGTTCGAACCAGAAGCGGCTGCCCTGGCCTTCGGTGCTGTCGACTCCGATGCGGCCCCCCATGCCCTCGGCCAGCCGCTTGCTGATCGCCAGGCCGAGGCCGGTGCCGCCGAAGCGGCGCGTCGTCGAGGCATCTGCCTGGCTGAAATTGGAGAAGAGCCGCTGGCGTGCCTGGGGCGAAATGCCGATGCCGGTATCCGCAACCTCAAAGCGCAGACCCTTGGCCTGGCGTTCGACCTTGATGCGGATTTCGCCGTGTTCGGTAAATTTGACCGCATTGCCCGCCAGATTGAGCAGTATCTGACGGATGCGCAGGCTGTCGCCGGTAAAGTTGCCGTCCGCGTCGGGGGCGATTTCGATGTGGAATCCGATCCCCTTCTCCTTGGCCCTGAACATGACTACGGAAGCGACGGCGTCGGTGAGTTCCGGAAGCGAGAAGGGCTGGCACTCGAACTCGACGCGTCCGGCTTCGATCTTCGACAGGTCGAGGATGTCGTTGATGATGGCGAGAAGCGACGCGGCCGACATGGCGATGTCACGGGCGAAACCGCGCTGTTCGTCGTCGAGCTTCGTTTCCAGCAGCAGGTCCGTCATGCCGATGACCCCGGCCATGGGGGTCCGGATCTCGTGGCTCATGTTGGCGAGGAAGTCGCTCTTGGCGCGGTTGGCGCTTTCCGCGGCATCTCTTGCCTGCCGATTGGCGCGCACGTAGAGGACCACCGCGATCACGGCGACGATGAGCGTGGTGCCGGCGATGGCGATCAGAAAGAATATCCACGGCCGCTCGGATTCGATGCGCGTCAGTTCGGGCAGCGGCCGCGGCAGGTGCACACTTATGTTGCCGTCGGCAACCGCCTTGGAAAGCAATATGAGCGGCGCCATGGTGTCGCCCATGCTTACCAGGTCATCGTAATGGCCCTTGCCCCACACGCGGATGTCCGCCGGCGCAAGGGATTCCCTCTGGTACCTTGCCATCCGGGCCTTCGCGGCAAGGGCCTCGGCCGGGGCGCCGGGCATGGTGCGGTACTCCAGGTCCTTGTCTCCGGTCAGGACCACGACGCCGTATGAATCGGTGATGAACGCGTTGTGCGGCCGGGTCCAGTGCAGGAAGTCAGAGACGTCGCGCTTGACGGCGACGACGCCGATGAACTGCCCCCTGCCGTCCATGACCGGATGCGAGTAGTACAGGCCCGGCACCTTGCTGACTTTGCCGATTGCATATTGCCGGCCCGGCTGGCCGTTGCGCGCCTGGCGGAAGTACTCCCGTTCGCCATAGTTGGTGCCGATGAAACTGGCGGGCGTGTCGGCGTTGCTGGAAGCGATGCAGTCCCCGGCCGCGTTAACTATCCAGATTACTTCGGCATTGAGTCCGGCGGCGGCGGCGGCAAGAAAGGCATGCAGTCCGGAGTTCTCGCCTTTTTCCGTCCAGATGCGCTTGCGCTCGGCGTAGGGAAGGCTGGAAGGCGCCGCCCGCGGGCCGAATTGCCCCAACTGGCTGCGCACGGCTTCTTCGCTGGCGAGAATGCGGGGCACGTTGCGCAGGGTACCGAGGGCGTTGTCGATCTCGCCCGTGACCCCGTCGATCTGCTTGCGCGCCTGGACGACGCCTTCCTCATAGGCCAGGTCCGACATGCGTGCGCTGTAATAGGTCGAACTCTTCCATGCCAATACGGCCCAGGCGGCAATGAAGATGCTCACTGCCTTGTAGGCCAGGCTGGGGGAACGTCCCAGCGGGCTGCTGAAAAAAATCACCACGAGGACAACCGAGATGATCATGCTGATGCCGATCAGCATGATCGACGCGAGGAACATGGGGGAAAGCTGGAGCCAGTCCGAAGTCATGCCGCTGCCCCGACACGGTTGCGGCCACGATGCTTTGCCCGGTAGAGCGCGTCGTCGGCAGCTTTGATGAGCTGGTCGATATTCGCGTGCGAAATCCCCCGTTCCGCCACGCCGATGCTTACCGTGAGGTGCAGCGAGACTTCATTTGCAGCAAGGGGTTGCCGCTCGACTGCGACCCGGATGCGTTCGGCGATGAGCAGCGCGCCCTTGAGCGCGGTGTCCGTCGCGATCAGCAGGAATTCCTCGCCGCCGATGCGGCAGGTCACGTCCTGGGCGCGCGAGAAATCGCGCAGGGTATCGGCGAACTGCCGCAACACGGCATCGCCGACATCGTGGCCGTGCCGGTCGTTGACCTGCTTGAAATGGTCGATGTCCAGCATCAGCACCGACAGCGGCCGGCCGCTGCGCCCGGTTTCAGCCCATTCCTGCGCCAGCCGCTCCATGGCATAGCGGCGGTTGTGGAGTCCCGTCAGGACATCGATCAGCGCCGCATCCTGGGCACGCTGGTTGGCGATCGACAGCTCAAGCAGGCGACGCCGCAATTCATCATGTTCGTGTCGCAGTTCCTGCTGGTCGCGGATGATGCGCGTGGCGGCCCTCAGCCTGGCCTGGAGCAGTTTGCCCTCGACCGGCTTGGTGATGTAGTCGTCGGCGCCCAGATCGAAGGCCTCGGCCAGCTGGGCTTCATCCGCGACGGTGCTCAGTACCATGATGTAGATGGAACGCCCAAGTTCGGTTTGGCGCAGCCCCTGGATAAGCTGGAAGCCGTCGCTGCGCGGCATCAGCAGATCGGTGATGACCAGTTGCGGCTGGTAGCGTACGGCCTGTGCCAGGCCCTCCCGACCGTCGCGCGCCACGTGTACGGTGTGGCCGGCTGCGGTGAGGAACTTCTGCAGCAGAAGGCAGACGGTCGGGTCGTCATCGACGACGAGAATGCAAAGGTGCTTGAGTATCTCCTGGGTGACGGCAACGGTGATGTCGTTTGCGGGTGTCATATCGAGCGTGGAAAAGGGAGCAACCTCGTGTGTCGCGATCTCCAGCAGCGCGCACCAGCCCGCCCACTCGTGCAGCATCTGGTCGCCGAGCGTGGCGAGGCTGCCGTCGGCAATCCCGAGCGCCTGGGCCAGTGGCGGAAGTTTGCGGAATTCCCTGCCGCGTTCCGCTTCCGGCATGAAGCAGAGGTCCGCCAGCCGCCCCCCGAGGTGGAGGCAGCGGACCAGCCTGGAACTGCGCGATTCCGTGTCGAAATGGGCAAGCTCCGGTGCTTCATGGAACAGCACCGCATCGGTGAACAGTTTGGGCAGGCCCCAGTCGCGCATCATCGCCGCTGCAATGTCGAGGTGGCTATGGCCGAATTCCTCCATTTCCAGGGCCGTCAGGGCCGCACTGAACTGCCCGCCGGCTTGCGCCAGCAATTCGCCATAGCGCTCGGGGTAAAGCGCCGCCAAAGCCAGCCGCCCGACATTGCTCAGCAGGCCGACAGTGAACAATTCGGCCGGCGGGGCGGCCCGCGTCGCGGCACCGAGAAGTTGCGTTGCCACGCCGGTTGCCGCCGAGTGCGACCAGAAGATCTCATAGTCGAAGCCGGGGCACCGCCCCTGCCGGTTTCCGGATATCAGCGAGAACGCGAGCACGACCTGGCGCACGGACTGGATGCCGACCGACATCAGGATGTCGGGAGTGAGCGCCACGGCGGGTCGCGGGCGACCGAAGGCGGCCGAGTTGGCCAGCTTGAGGACGCGGCCGACCATCACCGGATCGACCTGCATCACCTGGATGATCTCCGGCAGGGTGACAGTGTCGCGCTGGCACAGTTCCAGCACCTTGAGCGCCGAGCCCTTGGGCGATGGCAGATCGCCGCCGGCCTTGAGTTCGGTGAATTTGTCCGGGTCGATCATGATTGTCTGCGCCTGTATCAGGCTGGCGCAGTGGCGGCTGCCAACTGGATGGCCTCGTCGCGATAGCGGGTTCGAATCTCGAGTGCCTGAGGCCATGCGGCGAGGAAGCCGTCGACACAGGCGGGATCGAAATGGCTGCCGGCGTTGGTCTTGAGGAAATCGACCGCGTCATCCAGCGCCCATGCCTTTTTGTAGGGCCGCTCCGAAGTCAGCGCATCGAACACGTCGGCCACGGCGACGATGCGCCCGTAGAGCGGGATGGACTCGCCGGCCAGCCCCTGCGGATAGCCGCTGCCGTCGAATTTTTCGTGGTGGGCGAGCGCCAGCTTGGCCGCGCACTGCAGCAGGGGCGATGCGGAGTCGCGCAGGATTTCGTAACCGATAGTCGCGTGCTGCTTCATGATCTCGAATTCCTCCGGCGTCAGCCTCCCCGGTTTGAGGAGGATGTGGTCGGGCGTCCCGACCTTGCCGATGTCATGCATGGGCGCGGCCTGCAGCAGCAACTCCTGCTCGGCGGGAGCCAGACCCAACTGCCTGGCGATGAGGCAGGTGTAGTTCGACATGCGCAGCAGGTGCATTCCGGTTTCCGGATCGCGGTACTCCGCCGCCCGCGACAGGCGCAGGATGGCTTCCTTTTCCCGGGCGACGATCTCGACTGTGGCCTTCTTGACCTCTTCCGCCAGCCATTCGGCGCGATTGGCAAGTTGCCTGCGACTCGCGCGCAAGGCCAGGAGATTCCTGACCCGCGCGGCAAGTTCGGTCTTGTCCACCGGTTTGGTAAGAAAGTCCTGGGCGCCGAGTTCCAGCGCCCGATGGCGCACGTCGCTCTGGGTATCTGCCGTCACCATGACGACGGGGACGTCAGCTCGACCCGGGATCGATTGCAGCCGACGGATGAATTCGAGGCCGTCCATTGCCGGCATCATGTAGTCGAGCAGAATCAGGTCCGGTTCATTGTCGGTGCACCAGCCCAGCGCCGCGACCGAGTCGGCGTAGCATTCCACCTCGGCGCCGTCGATCTTGCGCAGGAGATGGCGGAACAATGTGAGGTTGGTGGCGTTGTCGTCTACGACAAGAATATGTGGCATGGCCTAGGCCTCCTGGGATTGTTGCTCGGAAGACCTGTTCCGATGTTCGTTGCGTCGGGAGATGAAGTCCGGAATTCGCACGAATTCGTTGTCGATGCGGGAGGCGATCAGCTCGATTTCGTCCCAGTTCCCGCTTGCGGAAATGCCTTCGAGCCTTTCCGCGAGCTCCGCCAGAGGCGTTGCGCCGACGTTGGCTGCAGCACCGCGAATCTCGTGCGCGATGGTCTTCAGTGCATGTCCGTGGTCGCGCACCTCCCGCTTCAGGCGCTCGCGCAGCGGCCGCAGCGACTCCTCGAAGACGCCGAGCATTTCTTCGATTACGGGAAGGTCGTCGCCAAACAGTTCGGTCAGGCGCGTCATGTCGATTGCGTCGGCGCAAATAGTCGGCGCTGGCGGGACGGCGGCCGGTGCGGCGGTGGAGGCCGGGCCCTTCATCTCTGTCTTCGGCAGCCACGCCGTCAGCAGGCCGGCCAGTCGCGCCAGGTCGATCGGCTTTGCGATGTAGTCGTCCATGCCGGCGGCGAGGCATTGCTCACGGTCACCCTGCATGGCGTTGGCCGTCATGGCGATGACCGGAATCCGCCGCTGCGATTCGGACTCGGCGCGCCGGATGGCGGCGGTGGCGTGAAATCCATCCATCTCGGGCATCTGGCAATCCATCAGCACGAGGGCGTAGTCGCCGTTCGTGACTGCTGCCACCGCCAGGGCGCCATTGTCGACCACATCGACGGCATAGCCCAGCTTGTTCAGCATGCGCACGGCGACGCGCTGATTGACGGGATTGTCTTCCGCGAGGAGCAGATGCCGTCCGCTGACAACGGGTGCGCCACCCTCGCTTCGGTCGCCGGCATCGGACCTTCTGCGGCACGGCGAGGCTTGCGCCGGTTGCGGCTCCCTTGTCGTCCGCTGCAGCGTACCCATGATTGCATCCAGCAGGGATGACTGCTTGACCGGTTGCTGCACCACGATGGCGCCACTTTCGGCAAGCGCGGATTTCAGTTCGCGGTCGGGCTGGGCAAGGCAGCAGATCAGCGGCAGGCGTTTGCCATCTTGCTGCAGGGCGGCGACGGCTTCGGCGAGAGTGGCGTCGGGTAGCGGCTGAACCAGCAGCAGTGTATCGGGGGCGGAGTCTGCGGCCTCAAATGCAGCCAATCGCCGCCGCAAGGCAGCAAAGGTCGCGACCACTTCACAGTGCATACGCCAGGCTTCGAAGTAGGTGCACCAGAGCTTGGATTTTTCCGCGCCTTCACCGACAACCAGCACGCACTTGCCGCCCAGGACTGCATCGGGGGACCTTCTGGCGCGCTTCTCAGGGGCCGATGAAAGCGGAATCCGGACCCAGAAGCTTGAGCCGGCACCTGCCACGCTATCGACCCCGATTTCACCCTTCATCGCCTCCACCAGTCGCTTGCTGATGGAGAGTCCGAGCCCGGTGCCGCCATACTTGCGCGTAGTTGAATTGTCGGCCTGGGTAAACGGCTGGAAGAGGTTTGCTCTTGCCGAGTCGGACAGTCCGATGCCGGTGTCCCTCACCTCGAGCTTGATGACCACCTCGCGCCCGTGGCCGCTTGCCTCGCTCGCGACCAACTGCCCGGTGCCGGCCGCTTCACCCGTAGCCATTGCCACCACTTCGCCGCGCTCGGTAAATTTAATGGCGTTGGAAATGAAGTTGAGCAGTATCTGGCGAATCCGGGTCGGGTCGCCGATCAGGTGGTCGGGCAAGTCGGTGGCGATGAAACTCGCCAGGGTCAGTCCTTTCTCCCGGGCTTTGACAGCGAGAAGATCGAGGCTGCCTTCCATGATCTGGCGCAACGAGAAATCCGTGTGCTCGAGCACCATCTGGCCGGCCTCGATCTTGGAGAAGTCGAGGATGTCGTTGATCAGGCCGAGCAGCGCATCGGCGGAGGTCTTGATGATGCGGGCAAATTCCGTTTGCTCGTTGTCCAGCGGCGTATCGAGCAACAGATCCGTCATGCCGATGACGCCGTTGAGCGGAGTGCGAATCTCGTGGCTCATCGTGGAAAGGAAGTCGGCCTTGAGCCGCGTCGCTCCCTCGGCCGCGTTCCTTGCTTCGCGCAATTGCTTGGTGAGCATGTGCTGTTCACGGATGTCTGAAAATACCGCTACCGACCCCTGCCACTCGCCTTCCAGCGCCAGCGGCGCACCGGTTAATTTTACCGGCAAGGGCGTGCCGTCCTTGCTGTAGAAAACCTCATCGTCGCAACGGTAGACGCGACGGTCGCGCATCGCGAGGTGAATCGGGCATTCGTTGGCGGGGAGCGGGCTTCCGTCAGGCCGATGGTGATGGATGATGTCGTGCAGTTGCTTGCCGGCGAGTTCATCGAGGCGCCAGCCGATCATCCGTTCGGCTTCGGCGTTCAGGTAGTCGAGCTTGCCGTGCCTGTCGAGCGTGTAAACGCCTTCGCCGAGATTGTCGAGGATGGTGCGCAACCAGGCTTCCTGCTTTCTGGACATCTTTTCCATGTCCTTTTGCGCGGTGATCTCGGTGCGGATGGCGATGTATTCCTCGGGTTTTCCGTGCTCGTTCATGAACGGCGTTATGGTCGCGTGCACCCAGTAAAGGCCGCCGGCCTTGTTGCGGTTGCAGACATCGCCATGCCAGGTGCTGCCGCCGGCGATGGTGCGCCACATTTCCTCGAATACTTCCGGCGCGTGCACTCCGGATTTGAGGATGCGGTGATTCTGTCCGAGGAGTTCCTCGCGCGCGAAGCCGCTGATCTCGCAGAATCGCTCATTGGCGAATGTGATGCGGCCGGTGACGTCCGTGATGCTGACGATGGCATGCTGGTCGAGCGTAAATTGCAGCCGCAGCGCGCGGTGCGCGACGCGCAAGTGACGCTTCCGGATGTGCAGCATCAGCGGCACGATTACAACCGCGAGCAGGGCGGCAAGCAGGCCGGCATCAAGCAGCAGGCGGGTCCATTCGCTCGCGTCTTCGGCCAGCAGCCGCGAAAGGACGAACATGATCGCCAGTTCGCCGAAGAACACCACGCACAGCGTGACGGCGAGCAAAAGGAACAGCAGGTGCAACGACTTCCTGCTGGAGAGACGCGCTTCCGCAACCGGATATGGTGTCATGGACGGATTCTTAACAGGCCTCTGAGACGCGTTGCCGGCCATCAATAGTGGTGACCGCCGCGCTTAACGCCGATGCGGAATGCTCTCAAACCCGCGGCGGTTTGTTTATCCGTGAATTACGCGACAAACTGCGGTATCTACGTAGCCGGATTTTTGATGGCGCGACATGCCCCGTCTGCGGTTTGCCGTTATCATTGCGTCGTATCGTCGTGTGGCCGGATAACTTGCTGTTCGGTCCGCTATTGCGGATGAAATCAAAATGCTCCTGATAGTCGGCTATGTAATCATTCTGGCGTCTGCCGTCGGCACCTATGCCGTGCATGGCAGCCTGGCGGCGCTGTGGATGCCACTGGAATATGTGGCGATCTTCGGCCTGGCGCTGGGCGGCTTTGTCGCCGGCAACGGCATCAAGACGGTCAAGGCAACCCTCGCCGCGCTGCCTTCGGTATTCAAGGGCTCGCACCTGAACAAGGCCCTCTACATGGACCTGCTGGCCATGCTGTTCGAGATCCTCGCCAAGGTGCGCAAGGAAGGCCTCATGTCGATCGAGAACGACATCGAGAACCCGCACGAGAGCGCGGTGTTCTCCAAGTATCCGAGCATCGTCAAGGATCACCATGTCATGGAGTTCATCTGCGACTATCTGCGCATGATGGTGGGCGGCAACCTCAACGCCTTCGAGATCGAGAACCTGATGGACATCGAAATCGAGACGCATCACCAGGAAGCTCACGTGCCGGCCCATGCCGTGTCGAAACTCGCCGACGCCGTTCCGGCCTTCGGCATCGTCGTGGCGGTGATGGGCGTGGTGAATGTCATGGGCTCGGTCGGCGCGCCCCCCGCGGTGCTGGGCAAGATGATCGGCGGCGCGCTGGTCGGCACCTTCCTCGGCATCCTGCTCGCCTACGGCTTCGTGGCGCCGATCGCCGGCCAGCTCGAGCAGCGGGTGGAAGAGGAAGGCAAGATTTTCCAGGTCGTCAAGACGGTGCTGCTTGCCAGCATGAACGGCTATGCACCCCAGGTGGCCGTCGAGTTCGGTCGCAAGGTGCTTTATTCGGGTGATCGCCCCAGGTTCATCGAACTTGAGGAAGACCTGAAAGCGCGCAAGGGCAAGTGAGCCTCTTGCCGGACTATTGCCAGGCGGCAACATGAGCGACGATACCCAGCAACCCATAGTCGTCAAGAAGATCAAGAAGAGCGGAGGCGCGGCACATGGCGGCGCCTGGAAGATCGCCTATGCCGACTTCGTCACCGCGATGATGGCGTTCTTCATGCTGATGTGGCTGCTGGGTTCCACGACCCAGGGCGATCTCCTTGGAATTGCGGATTTTTTCCAGAATCCGCTCAAGGTATCCCTGCAGGGCGGATCCGGTTCGGGTGACTCCTCATCGCTGATCCAGGGCGGCGGCAAGGATCTGACGGCCTCCCACGGTCAGGTCAAGGCCGGCGATATCGAAGCGCCGAAGAAGACCATCAATCTGCAGAAGCTGAAAGCCGAATTCGAGAAGGCTGAGCGCGCCAAGCTCAGCAGCCTCAAGGATGAACTGGAAACCCTGATCGACGTCAACGCGACGCTCAAGCAATTCAAGAACCAGCTGCTGCTCGACCTCACCAGCGAAGGCCTGCGCATCCAGATCGTCGACGAGAAGAACCGGCCGATGTTCGATTCGGCAAGCTCCGAGGTGAAGCCCTACACGCGCGTCATCCTGCGCGAAATCGGCAAGACGCTGAACAAGGTGGAAAACCACATCAGCCTGTCCGGCCACACCGATGCCCAGCCGTTTGCCGGCGGCGCACGGGATTTCAGCAACTGGGAGCTTTCCACCAATCGCGCCAACGCCTCGCGCCGCGAATTGATCGCCGGCGGCATGCGCGACGACAAGGTGATGCGCACCGTCGGACTCGCCTCGACGGTGCTGTTCGACAAGCAGAATGCCTACAATCCGATCAACCGCCGCATCAGCATCGTGATCATGAACAAGCGAACGGAAGAGGCGATTCTGGCCGACGGGAAGCAGGTCGAAATCGAAGATGCGCAGGGCCTGGAAGGCGCAGCGCTGCCCGCCCAGCCGGCTCGCGCTGCGGCGCGCTGAGTGTCGGGCCGATGAGGACCTTGAATTGGGCGCACTGACTCCCGAACTCGAGCGCAAACTGGGTGCGGCGGTAGAGCGCATGCCGGCGTTTCCGCGCAGCGTTCAGAAAATCCTCGAGCTGACGCGCAACATCAATTGCCTGCCCAAGGAAGTGGTCGCCGTGATCGAAATGGACCCGGTGATGACGGTGAAGATCCTCAAGGTCATCAATTCGGCCTACTACAGCCTGCCGTCGCGGATCACCTCGGTCAGCCAGTCGGTGGTCTATCTCGGCATCAACACCATCAAGAACCTTTCGCTGGGCTTCGCCGCCGTGGGCATCCTGCCGCGCATGAATGCGGCGGGGTTCGACGTCCAGCGCTACCTGCTGCATTCCCTGGTGGTCGCCGGCACCGCCCGCCAGCTGGCGACGCAATCCGCGCGGGGCGAGGTGGATCCCGGCGACTGCTACATCGCCGGCCTTCTGCATGATTTCGGCAAGATCGTATTCGCCCAGTTTCTGACGGCCGAGTTTCACGACGCGCTGCGCTACTCGGCCGAACGCGGGGTGCCCCTGCATGAGGCCGAGCTGGCCGTGATCGGCGTCGATCATGGACTGGCTGGCGCGCTGCTGGCCAGGCGCTGGACGTTTTCCGCGGAACTGGTGGACTGCATTCGGGACCACCACGATCCCCGCGCCGAGCCGTCGGCCATGATCGATTGCCTGCGGGTGGCGGACCAGGTGGTGCGTTACCGCGCGATCGGCGATGCCGGCAACCCCTGGCGTGCCACCGAGGCGCCGGCCGCCCCCCTGCGCTTCGGCGATGACATGGAAGCCATAGTGGCCAGAGTAGGCTCGCTCGAGAAGATCGTTGAAGATGCCATGATGTTTGCCCAGGTCGGCAAGGAACAGTGAAGGCGGATTCATGAAAATGCGTTTCTGGGGCGTGCGCGGATCGATTCCTTCGCCGGGCCCGCACACCATGCGTTACGGCGGCAATACCACCTGCATCGAAGTGCGCAGCGACGATGATTCGCTCATCATCCTCGACGCCGGTACCGGAATATTCCCCCTCGGGCAGGAACTGTTGAAGCGCCTGCCGGTGCGGGCCAATGTGTTCATGACGCACACTCACTGGGACCACATCCAGGGCCTGCCTTTCTTTACCCCGCTGTATATCCCCGGCAATTCGGTGCGCATCCACGGCGGCTATGACGTGGTTGCCGGACGGGGCATCGACCAGATCGTCGACGTGCAGCTCCAGTACAGCTATTTTCCGGTGCGCGAAGCGGAAATGCGCGGCCGCATCGAGTACGCCACCGTGAGCATCGGCATCCCGGTGGCCGTGGGTGACGCCACGGTGACGCCCCTCCTGCTCAACCATCCGGTGGTCAATTACGGCTATCGCATCGACTGCAACGGCAAGTCGGTGTTTTTTACCGGCGACCACGAGCCATGGTCGAACATCTATGCGCCGGAGGACGAGGGTTACCGCGAGTATCAGCAGATCGTCGACCAGCAGCAGGCGCAGCTCGACGCCTCGCTTGCCGGCCTCGATTTGCTGGTCGCCGACAGTTCCTACACCGCCGCCGAGTACTCGTCCCGCACCGGCTGGGGCCATGGAACCCTGGAAGGCAACATCGCCTGGGCGCAGCGGCTCGGCGCGAAGAAGCTGGTATGCACCCACCACGAGCCTACCCGCTCGGATGAGGATCTGGAGCGCGCCTTCGAGGCCGCCCTCGAGACTGCCGGCCCTGGCCAGGCAGGCGATGGCGCGCCGGAAATCATGCTCGCCCGCGAGGGCCTGGAACTGGTTCTATAGCGTCACGAGCAAGCGCCGCGCACCGGTTTCACGAACCGGCCAGGCTGGGCGGCCCGAATCGCCGTGGCGCCAGTGCCGACTTTTGCAGGCGTCAGCCCGTGCTGACCAGGGCCCCGAATTCCCGATCGAGAATCGTCGGATCGCCGCTGTTGAGTTCGACCAGCCGACGCAGGTGCGTGATGCTTTCGAGGTCGATGCTGGCGCAGCGCAGGCCGACGTGCGCGCCATCGACATGTGCAACGGTTGCCAGCATCGAAATCGTCACATCCGGAGCCAGATCGAGGTCCAGCCTGCATTCCTCTCCGGGCCGGCCGTGCCATTCGCCGTCGGTTTTGAGCAATGCGCCCTTCAGCGATATGTCCTCAAGCTGGGCGTAGGCGACCCCCTCGGAAGTGGTCATGCGCACCGGAGAATGAAACACGGCGCGCCAGAAATGGCGGCGTTCAGTATCTTTTGTCACGCTGAATCTCCTCGAGTTGTGCGACGCAAAAGCACGTCGCTGAGTATCCTTGACCGCCGCATCCCGGTCAATGCAGCCTCGGCGCACGGGCCCTCAGTTTTGGGTCGGCGGCTTCCATGTCCAGGAAAAGCTGCCCGATTCGCCGCGAAACAGGCGCTGGCGTACCGCCCGTGCATCGCGCAACGGGTGCTTGACCTTCGTCGCTTCGATGCCGGCAAAAACCGGAGCTTCGGGGTCGGTTTCGATGACCTGCACCGCAACATCGCCCGTGATGCGCTTTATTTCGCAGCGGATGTCGGCAGCCGCCTGCGCGCGCTGCGTATCCAGCGCATACAGTTGCTCTGTTTGCCTACCAAGCCCTTCATTGAGCGTGTCCATTTCCTTCTGCAAGGTCTGGATCTCAAGTACGGAGCCGGCCAGTTTCTGCTTCGCCTGACGCCATTGCGCTTCCTGCGCCGGCGTAAGTTTCACATCCTCGGAACGGATGCGCTGATCGGCGGCGAGATACTTCCTGATTTCGCCATTGGCCATGCGCTCGTCAAGCAGCGCCTGTTTGGCGGCTATTCGCCGGTTAAGCCTGTCGATTTCCTTGGCAAGTACGGCCCGGCGCTTGTCGAGTGCGGCAAAGTCCGGAACGCAGACGGTAACCAGCGTTTCGGCGTCCCGGCGCGCCCCGGCGCTGGCCAGGCGGATGCTGCGCGCGGCGATGGTGCAAGCGATGGCCTCGTCTATTTCCACTTCTTCGCCGACGATGTCGCAATTCACTGCCCGCCCGAGCTTCACCTTCCCGGCGACAACGGTGGCATTTTCGACATACATCGCCCGCACCTCGCCCGCCCGCGCTTCGAGCACGGAGTTTGACGCGCGACCGTCGATCCGGACCAGGCCCTCGAAGTCGATCACGGAGCCGCCGGCAAGGTTGGCGTGGAGATGGACCTCTCCGCCATTCGAGACGATGCGGCCAAACACGTCCGCATGGAAGTTCATGTGCCTGCCTTCCACCATGCGGTGCTCCTGCACTTCGCCATGTTCCTCATAGTGGTCGCCGACCAGCAGGAGGTTGCCGGTCGTGCGCAGGCTTACCCCGGCGCGATTGACGATCTTTTCGGTAACCGATATCTGGTGCGACCTGGTATCGATATTGAGGAATCCGTCACGCGCGGCGACGAGGAATTCGCCCTTGGCCGTGCGCTCGATGCGCGTGCCCGGGCCGGCCATGACGTCAAGCTCGAAGTCGCGCGGGGTGTCGGGTTCCAGCGCGCTGCCGTCGATGTCGATGCCGGGCACGCCAAGGTGGCGGGGCTGCTTCTGCAACAGCCGGGTGCCGGCCGCCACCTGGGGAAAGTGATTCTTGAAATGGCTCAGGTCGACCTTTCCGTTGGGCAGGATCGAAGGCGAGTCATCGCGATGCAGGGCGCTGGTCTGCTCCTGCACTGTCGCATCCGCGCCGGGGCTGGGATCGACCCGCCGCGCGATGTCGATGCGCTCGTCGCGCCCCGACGAGATGGCGGCGCGCACGGCGTCGATGTCGACCCCGCTGCGCACGCCTTTCGACCACATCGCGGCGACGAATTCGTCCGCATCCAGCTTCGTCGCTTCATGGCGTATCTGCCTGTCGCATCCGGTCAGTACCGGTTGTCCGGCGTCGTCCTCGGCGCCGTAGATGGGCACGTCGACAATTCGCTCCAGCCATGCCGGTGAAAAAACATACTCGATCCGGGCGCCCTTGTCGGCCGATTTTCCGCTCTTGTACAGATCGCGCCGTTCCGGCGCAAATTTGGCGATGGCGGCGGCGATGCGAACCGTGGCCCTTTCCGTGCCGGTCGGCCCGGAGCCCGGCGTCGCGGGCGGGTAGAGCAGGCGCGAGAAGGGCGCATAGTCGAGGTCGATGAAGTAGGCTCCTGCGGCAAACACGCGATCGACGAAGCGCTGCATCTGCAGCGGCCCGCCCATCATCGCGAGGTTTACCTGCACGCCGCCGGCGTCCTGGACGACGAAGTCGGGCAGCAGGATTTCGCCGGAACCCAGGCCGGCGACGGAGCCGATTGCCGAGGCCGGCACCGGCTCGGGCGCCAGCGCCGGGAGCGAACTGCCGGCAGTGTTTCGTGCCGGGATCCGCTCCATGGCGGCCGGTGCGATGGCACGCGTGTTCACTTGGCGTCCCTGGAGTAGCTGTCCGCCGCCACGGCCAGCAGGACCTGCTCCTTGTATTCGGCGGAGATGGGTAGCGGTGCGATCAGCGAGTGATGGCTTACGCCCGGAATCAGGTTCTTGATGGCGACCAGGTCGGCGGGAATGGCGGGGTTTTCCGGGTCGGTAGTGATGTGCCGGGCGGTATCCTCGGCGATCCGCGCGATGTTGGCGCGCAGCGTGTCGGAACCGCGAATCAGCATGGTGATCAACCTTGGCAGGGCCCATGCCTCGACCAGCGCCACGGTCATCTGCTTGAAGCTGAAGCCCACCGCCTGGTGCTGCGCCTGCACGCTGCGCAGCGCCCGTCCGGAATGCAGTTCATCGAGGGCCTTTTGCGGCAGTTCGGGTGCGACATGCCACAGCAGCAGTTCGCCGGACTCCGCCAGCAACGCGGCGAGGGCTATCTCTTCCGCGGAAATGTCGGCACGCATCGAGGCCCAGGAGCGGCCGATATGGGCGGCGAGGACGGTGCGCGTGACGGAATCCCTCATTCCCGCAAGCGATTCGTCGGCAAGCTCGCCGTTATCGACGATCCGCACCAGGTCGTCTACGCCGGCCTGCAGCACCGACGCCAGGGCCGTGGTGGTTTCATGTTCCAGCATGGTGGAATGTCGACCCTCGACTCGCCGCAGCAGCTTCAGCGCCAGGAAGGGATCGCTGAACACCACGCCCGCCAGTTCCTTCGGTGCGAGCAGGTCCTGCTGCTCCTCGCGCAGCGCCGCCAGGCGGTCCCGCGTCTCCGGCAGCACCGGAACCTCCTTGTCTTTCAGATAGGCGACCCATTGGACGATGCCCCATCGGCGCTGGAAGGGAGTAAGCATGATCGATTCGCTATGGCAAGTGTGCTGTTGTTGCCGACAACCCTTCATTGAGTGACGACCCAGGGAGATCACCGCAGCCAAGCATCCGACCGCGATGAATCCAGGCCTGATCCGGCGCCACCCTCTTTCCGTCGATCGGGGCTGGGTCCGTCACCAAAGCGGACAAGGCGCGCCGCAGTTCCCTTGGATGGATCAAGGACGGAAAAACCCACTTTACGGAATTGAGTATCCCTGACGGCTGCGTCCCTGTCAATGCGCGCCCAGTCCGTAAAGATACGGATGCCTGCGGGCGCATTCTCCATGTAGGAATGAGGCGTTACCGGTATCCGTCGGGGTTCAGCCAGGCTTCGCGCCGTCAATGGAAATGCCCAAGCGGTCAGGGTCGTCACGGCATTGCCGACGGAGCGCATTGCCGGCACCGGGCGGGGTATCATTCCAGCTGACTTTCGAATGGGCAACTGCGTTGAAAATCCCTCCCCTTGAACCCGGCACCATCGGCCCTTGTCCGGTGGCGCCCGATGCCTTGCAGGGCATCGTCCGCCAGCAGACCAATGCCGCGCGCTGGAACGGCGCCGGCTGGCCGGACTTCGTCGCTGCGCTGTGCGCCGCCGGCGTCGAGGTGGCGGAAAGCGCCGCTACGCGCGGCATCTTCGCCACGGATGCCGGCGGCACCGCCTACGGCCTGCCGCACGGCGTGGTTGTCGCGCGCAGTGCGGCACAGGTTGCCGGCCTGTTGCAGGCGGCGCAGGCGCATCGCGTGCCGGTCACGGTGCGCGGCGGCGGCCTCACCACCGAGGGTGAATCGGTGGCCTACGGCGGCGTACTGCTTGACATGACCGGCATGAGCCGCGTGCTGGCGATCGACGCGGATGCGCTGACCGTGCGCACCGAAGCCGGCATCTACTGGCACGGCCTGGCCGAGGAACTGCGTCGCGCGGGGCTAGACTACCTTTCCGCGCCGCTCAACATGACCTCGTCGGTGGGCGGCACGCTGGGTGTCGGCGGCATCGACGTCAATTCCGCGCGCCTCGGCTGCAGCGCCGACCAGGCGATATCGCTGCAGGTGGTGACGCCGACCGGCGAGATCGTCGAGTGTTCCGACAGCGAGAACGCGGAACTCTTTCAGCGCGTGATCCTCGGTTACGGCCAGTTCGGCGTGATCACCGAGGCGACGCTGAAGATCCGCCCCTACACGCCGCTTTCGATGCATTACTACTACTACTCGACCTTGCGCTCCGCCATCGAGGACCTGCAGATGCTGGACGCCAACGACGCCAGCGACTACTCGGGCATCCTCACCATCATGGATTGCGCGGTGAACCTGCTGGTGGCCTTCGATTCGTCCGAGCGCGAGGCCGCGTTCAAGGCCAATTGGGAACAGCGCCTGCGCGGTCACGGTGAATTCGGCTTTGCCCTGTGCATGGCCGGCCACTATGCCCTGAGGCCGTGGAAGGCCGGTGAAGCGCTGTATCTGCTGAAGCGCAAGCAGGCCGTGTTCCCCGAATTCCGCCGTCCCGAATTCCATCGCGACGGCCGCATGGAAGACCGCACCGTGGTCTTCTCGCGCGCGGTGTGGAAGCACTGGGGCTCGCGCAACATGGTGATTCCCGACCTGGCGACCTCGGCCGACAAGTTCATCGACGCGGTGGAGCGCGGCAATGCCGTGTGCCGCAAGTTCTTCCCGCATTACACGCTGTATTGCGTCGGCATCAAGCTGCGCCCGGAGCACAAGCCGCACTACGAGATGTCCTGCGTGCCGCCGGATGCCGAGGGCTGGGCCTACGGCTGCGAGTTCGAGCCGATGATCGAAGATGCGGTCTACAGCCGTGACCACTTCCAGTCCTTCAAGAACGCCATCTACGACATCGGCGTGGATCTTGGCGCCAGCTACTACCGCTTCGGCGGCATGATGAAGGGCTACATCCGCCGCGTCTTCGGCGATGCACTGGTGGACAAGCACCTTGCGATGAAGCGCCGCGCCGACCCGGCGATGATCCTCAACCGCGATGTGATTTTCTGATGTACTCGACCGCCCACCCCCGCGACTACCCCGCCTGTAGCGGCTGCAGCCTGTGCCGCCTGGTCTGCCCGATGTGGCGCAGCCACCGCGATCCGCGCTTCAGTCCGGAGGGCCTGGCCAAGGCGCGCCAGAACGGCGCCGCGGTGACCGAACTGGCCGACGTGCTTGATGCCTGTGTCCTGTGCGGCGCCTGCGATCCGGTCTGCCCCGAGAACATCGACCTCGGCGGAATGATCATGGACCTGCGTCGCGACGTGCCGGCGCGCCCCGAACAGGCGGCGCTGCAGACCGGCTACCGCAAGGCCGCGGCAGCGCCCGACGCCGCGCCGGCGGGCGCGCTGCTGCTGCCCGGCGCCGCCTTGCGCGCCGACGCCGGACTGCTGGCGCGCGTCCTCGAACTGCTCGGCATCGGCTGCGCCACGGATGACGGCGCGGACATCGCGCTGGCGCTGGAAATTGGCGGCGCGATCGACCCCGGCCGCCGGCGCAGCTTCCTCGACATGCTCGGCGGCCGCACGCTGGTGGTCGGCGACGGCCTGTTGCTGCGCGAACTGCGCCATTGGCTGCCCGGTGCGCGGCTGCAGGGCCTGGGCGAGGCCCTGGGCAACCTGGGCGCCATCCGGCGCCGTATCGCCAGCGCCGACTTTTACGTGGTCGAGGCGCGCGCCTACCATGCCGACCATGAACGCCTCGTCGCGCACTACGACGCCTTGCGCAAGGAAAGCGGCTGCAGCATGAACCTCGACCTGCAGCGCATCGCGATTCCGGGCTGCGACGAGGCCGAGGCGAGCTGGATGCTCAAGGGCCGGCGGCCGGCGCGCATCCTGGTCGAGAGCCCGGCCGAGCGCGAGGTCTTCCGCTGCGTCGCCGGCGTGCCGGTGCTGCACCTGGCCGAACTGGCCGCGCCGAACGAGGAAATGCATAATGCGTAATGTCGATGTCGTCATTGTCGGCGCCAGCCTTGCCGCCGCCGCCGCCGCCAAGCGGACGGTGGATGCCGGATTGGAAACCGTCATCCTCGAGCGCAAGGAGCTGCCGCGCCACAAGATCTGCAGCGGCATCCTCTCGCCGCGCGGCCACCGCTTCCTGCTGGAGAACTTCGGCCCGCTGCCGCGCGAAACGCTGCACGAGCCGACCTCCTGTCGCGGCGTCACCTTCCATTTTCCCTGCCGCGTCGAGATGCCGATGGATTTCTTCCACGGCACCACGCCGCACCTGCACCGCAAGTTTTCCGACCATTGGGCGATCCAGCGCAGCGGTGCCGAGGTGCACGACCAGACCTCGTTCGCCGGTTTGGAAGATCGCGGCGACCACGTCATCGTCCACGCCCGGCGCGGCGGCGAGCCCATCGAATATCGCGCGCGCCAGGTGATCGGCGCCGACGGCCCCAGTTCGCTGGTGGTGCGCGCGGTCTATCCGGATTACACGAAGCAGATTCCCTGGTTCTTCGTCGGCCAGAAGTTCCACGAGATCATTGACTGCCCCCTTTCGCCGGATTACTTCCATTTCTGGTTCCACCCCGGGCTGGGCCACTACACCTGGAGCCATGCGCGCGACGGGCGGCAGATCGTCGGCGTCGGTTTCAAGCGCGGCGACAATTTCGCGAAGAAGCACCAGGTGGTGGAGCAGTATCTGCGCGACAAGCACGGCGTACAGCTGAAGCCGGCGGACGACGACCACGAGGGCTGCGCCGAGAACTTCGGACCTTCGCTGATCAACCGCTACGTCTTCGGCAAGGGCAATGTGCTGGTCACCGGCCAGGCCGCCGGCTTCCTCAACATGATCGGCGAGGGCATGAGCTGCGCGCTGCATTCGGGCGCCATTTCCGGCGAGGCCATCGTCGAGGCGGCGCGACGCGACCGCCCGGTGCAGGAAATCTATCGCAAGATGATCGCCTCCGAAGTGCGGCGCTGCACCGATCAGTGGAACCCGCTCAAGATCGCCTTCGATCGACCGCACGAGGCCGACTTTCCCGCAGCGCTGATGAAGCTTTCCTGGCGCGAGCGCAAGCTGGTGCTGCGCGACATGTGGAACTTCGTCGTGCTGTTCAAGGAGTTCAAGTGGGGTCGCCAGATCGCGGCGGCCGCACTGCAGAGGCCCCTGTTCGGCGGCTACCCGCTGCAGAAGTGGCTGTGAATAAATCTACTGCGCGTGCCGGATCGGGGCGTGGGCGGTGCTCTTCCACGGCCGGCTTTGCACAGCCGGCCGGCTGCGGCGGCGCGAAGCATGCTTCGCGAAACCCCGCCTCGCCCGCATGTACAAACGCGTACATTCCGGTAGCTGCGCTCCGTCCGCACCCCGCTGCGGCCCGCTCGCTACGATTTCTTCACAGCCACGGAAGTTAGACCGTTGCCTGCCGCACGCCTGCTGCGGACGCTGAAATCCTGGCTGCGGCGCAAGCCGAAGCTGCCGCGCGAACTGCAGGCCGGCTGTGACGTGATCGAAGCCATCGACGCCGGCGGGCTGCCGCTGGACGCAACGCGCATTAACCGCATCGCGCGCGAACTCGGGCTCGAAGTGTCGCCCAAGGCGCCGGTCGAGCAGACACTCGCGCGCCTGCGTGCCGCCGTCGGGCGCGGGTTGGAAGGACTCGCCATGCAGGAGGCGGCGAGCAGGACAAAGGGAGGAAAAAAATGAACATCCGTACCGTCAGCACGACGCCCTTCGGCGACCAGAAGCCGGGCACCTCGGGCCTGCGCAAGAAGGTCGCCGTGTTCCAGGCGCCGAACTACCTGGAGAACTTCGTCCAGGCCGTGTTCGACACCATCGACATCCCCGCCGGCGCCACGCTGACCCTGGGCGGCGACGGCCGCTACCTCAATCGCGAGGCGATCCAGGTCATCCTGCGCATGGCCGCGGCCAACGGTTTCGGCCGCGTGCTGGTGGGGCAGGGGGGCATACTTTCGACCCCCGCGGCCTCCTGCGTGATTCGCCAGTACCGGACCTTCGGCGGCCTGATCCTCTCCGCTAGCCACAATCCGGGCGGGCCCGAGGGGGACTTCGGCATCAAGTACAACACCCCCAACGGAGGCCCGGCACCGGAGAAGATCACCGACGCCATCTTCGCCCGCAGCAAGGTGCTGACCAGTTATCGCATCGTCGTAGCGCCCGACATCGACCTCGACCGCACCGGCAAACAGGCGGTGGGGGGCATGAGCGTCGAGGTCATCGATCCCGTCGCCGACTACGCCGAACTCATGGAATCGCTGTTCGATTTCGCCGCGATCCGGGAATTGATTGCGGGGGGCTTCGCGCTGTGCTTCGACGCCATGCACGCGGTGACCGGGCCGTATGCGAAGGAGATTCTCGAACGCCGCCTCGGTGCGCCGGCCGGCAGCGTGATCAACGGCGTGCCGCTGGAGGATTTCGGCGGCGGCCATCCCGATCCCAATCTGACCTATGCCCATGAACTGGTGGCGATCATGTTCGACATCGGCGCGCCCGACCTCGGTGCGGCTTCCGACGGCGACGGCGACCGCAACATGGTGCTCGGCCGCGGCTTCTTCGTCACGCCCTCCGACAGCCTCGCCGTCATCGCCGCCAATGCGACGCTGGCGCCGGGCTATGCCGGGGGCATCGCCGGCATCGCGCGCTCGATGCCGACCAGCGCCGCCGCCGACCGCGTGGCGCAGAAGCTCGGCGTCCCCTGCTTCGAAACGCCCACCGGCTGGAAGTTCTTCGGCAACCTGATGGATGCCGGCAAGGTCACGCTCTGCGGTGAAGAAAGCTTCGGCACCGGCTCCAGCCACGTGCGCGAGAAGGACGGCCTCTGGGCCGTGCTGTTCTGGCTCAACATCCTGGCCAAACGCCGTCAGTCGATGGAGCAGATCCTGGCGGACCACTGGGCCGTCTTCGGCCGCAACGTCTATTCGCGCCACGACCACGAGGCGCTGCCGACCGATGTCGCCAACGGCATCATGGACCAGGTGCGCGCTGCCTTCGCCACGCTGCCGGGAAAAGCCTTCGGCAACTTCCGGGTCAAGGTCTGCGACGATTTCAGCTATACCGATCCGGTCGACGGCAGCGTCTCGACCGGGCAGGGGTTACGCATCATTTTCGAAGACGGTTCGCGCATCGTCTTCCGCCTTTCCGGCACCGGCACCGAAGGCGCGACCCTGCGGATTTACCTGGAAGCCTTCGAAGGCGATCCGGCACGCCAGCGCGGTGACGCGCAACTGTTGCTGGCCGAGCTGATCGCCATCGCCGACGCGATATCGGGGCTGAAAGCGCGCAGCGGGCGCGAGCGGCCGACGGTGATTACGTAAAAAAGCCGAAGGACTCGCGTCCTTCGGCTGATCTGCCATGCTTTTGCAGGCTTAAACCGCAGCCAACGCCTGCTCCAGGTCGGCCTTGATGTCGTCGATGTGTTCGATGCCGATCGACAGGCGCACCATGTCTTCCGAGACACCGGCCTTTTTCATCTCTTCCGGCGAGAGCTGGCGGTGGGTGGTCGACGCGGGATGGCAGGCCAGGCTTTTGGCATCGCCGATGTTGACCAGGCGCGTCACCAGCTTCAGCGCATCCTGGAAGCGTGCGCCGCCTGCCGCGCCGTCTTTCACGCCGAAGGAGAGGATGCCGGAGGCGCGGCCGCCCATGTACTTTCGGATCAGCGCGTGGTCGGCATGGTCGGGCAGTCCGGCGTAATTGACCCAGCTCACCTTGGCGTGGCCCTTAAGGTAGTTCGCCACCGCCAGCGTGTTCTCGCAGATGCGGTCCATGCGCAGCGCCAGGGTTTCGATGCCCTGCAGGATGAGGAAGGAATTGAAGGGCGAGATCGCCGCGCCGGTGTTCCTCAGCGGCACCACGCGACAACGGCCGATGTAGGCCGCCGGGCCGAGCGCCTCGGTGTAGACCACGCCGTGGTAGGAGACGTCGGGCGTGTTGAGGCGCTTGAAGCGCTCCTTGTGTTCGGCCCATGGAAATTTTCCGGAATCGACGATGACGCCGCCGATGCTGTTGCCATGGCCGCCGAGGTACTTGGTCAGCGCATGCACCACGATGTCGGCGCCGTGTTCGAAGGGGCGGCAAAGATAGGGCGTCGGCACCGTGTTGTCCACGATCAGCGGTACGCCGGCGTCATGGGCGACCTTGGCCAGCGCGGCGAGATCGACCACGTTGCCCAACGGGTTGCCGATGGATTCGCAGAACACCGCCTTGGTGCGGCCGTCGATCAGCGGCTTGAAACTTTCGGGATTGCGGTAGTCGGCGAAGCGCACTTCGATGCCGTATTGCGGCAGGGTGTGGGCGAACAGGTTGTAGGTGCCGCCGTAGAGCGTGCCGACGGAAACGATGTTGTCGCCGGCCTCGGCAATGGTCTGGATCGCGTAGGTGATCGCCGCCATGCCGGAGGCCACTCCCAGCGCCGCGATGCCGCCTTCGAGTTCCGCCATGCGCTTTTCCAGCACGTCGGTGGTCGAGTTCATGATCCGCGTGTAGATGTTGCCGGCGACCTTGAGGTCGAACAGGTCGGCGCCGTGCTGGGTGTCGTCGAAGGCGTAGGATGTGGTCTGGTAGATCGGCACCGCGACGGCCTTGGTGGTGGGATCGGGGCTGTAGCCGCCATGCACGGCGATGGTTTCGATTTTCATGTTCGGGCTTCCTGCGGACGATGGAGGCGGCAGTATAAAGTCACGGTACGCTTATGAAACGGCTCTTGCTTGCACTCTTCCTGTTCAGCACCCTGGCCTGGGGCCAGGCGCTGGAGATCATCAGCCTCCGGCATCGCAGCGCCGAGCAGCTGCTGCCGCAGATCGCCCCCTTCGTCGAGCCGGGCGGCGCGCTTTCCGGCATGAACGACAAGATTTTCCTGCGCGCATCGCCCCGCAACCAGGCGGAGATACGCGATCTGGTCGCGGCGCTGGATACGCCGCAGCGGCGGCTGATGATCAGCGTGCGCCAGGAAGGTGCCGACAGCGGCGCGCAAAGCGGCGCCGGGGTTTCCGGGCTGGTGGTTACCGGTTCCGGCGGCACCTCGGTATCCGGTCGCGGCCACCTCTACCAGTCCGACAGCAGCAGCCGGCGCGACATCTCGCAGCAGGTGCAGACCATCGACGGCGGGCGCGCGGCGATCATGGTCGGCCAGTCGCTGGTGATCCCCCTGCGCCAGCGGGTGTTCACCCCGGCCGGCGTATTTGTCTCGGAAAGCCTGGTGCAGTACGACCTCGGCACCGGCTTCATCGCCGTGCCGCAATTGAACGGCGAGCGCGTGACCATAGCCATCAGCCCGCGCGACGACACCCTCGGTCGGCTGCCGGGAACGATCAACAGCCAGCAACTGGTGACCACGGTCAGCGGCCGGCTCGGCGAATGGCTGGAACTCGGCGGCTCGCTCGGCGAGCAGAGCGGCAGTTCTGGCGCTATCGCCGGCTACGGCAGCCAGTCGGCGTCCCGCCAGCGCCGACTTTTGCTGAAGGTGGATGAACTGCGCTAGTCAGGCCACCATCGCTTGCGCCGATGGCTGGGTCCGGCCGACGAGAAACAAGGCCGGCAGGGCGACATCACGGCGCCCGGTTTTTCCTGATTAGCTGCTTCATGAAGGCCGCCTCGCTCTTGCTGATGCGGACTTCCTTCTTCGGTCCCAGTGAATCGACGAGGTGTACGAACTCGTCCAGGGCAAGCGGCGCCGACAGCGGGTGGTCGTCGCCGGCCACCCGCTCGCGCAGGATCAGCAGGCCGCTGCCGGTCAGCGCCATCGTGTAGTGACGGCCTTCGCTGCGCGCATTCAGCCGGGCGACGGCGGCGGTGGCACGGGTCGAGCGCATGTGGTCGTGTATCCCTTGTGAAGGCAAGTCCCGAAGGGTCACCGATCAAGCGTCACATCGTCATTCCGGCGAAAGCCGGAATCCAGGGGCGTCAAGGCACTGGACACCGGCGTTCGCCGGTGTGACGGCGCAATCAGCATCAGGGCGTCCCGATGTAGTCGCGCTTGCCGATTTCCACGCCGTTGTGGCGCAGGATGTTGTAGGCCGT
>CAIZHL010000147.1 GCA_903932755.1 uncultured beta proteobacterium | reverse complement strand
GGAATCTGTAATGGTGTACTAATTAAGTCCAGTAATTATGATTGCAATAGGGCAAAAGGTCAATTGCTGGCGGCCAGCTTCAATTCGACGGCCTTTGCCGTCGTACCCTGATGCACCAGACGGCCCTGCACCACGGCGCCGAGATGGATTTCGATCGTGCTGTACTCGACATCCCCGGTCACCCGGGCGCGCGTCTGAAGTTCGAGGAAGTCGCTCGAATGCACGCCACCGATCACGGTACCGTTGATGACCAGGTGGGAAACCGTGATATTCCCTTCGATACGGGCGTGTTCGCTGATCACCAGGGTCGCCGGCTGGCCTTCGGCGCCGCGCACATCGCCCTTGATTTCACCGTCGACGCGCAGGCCGCCGGTAAACGTCACGTCGCCCGCCACGGAAGTGCCGGCGCCGATCAAACTGTCAATGCGGCCCTGGGGTTTGCTGGATTTCTTGCCGAACATGTAGGAATCTCCTTGGATGCGGTTTGCATGCAAGCCACGGCGCTCAAAGAACCACGCTCTGACTGGCTTTGACCGCGCCATCCTGCATCAGGCGCGCCTCGACTCGCAGGACCCGGTCCTCCGCACCGACCTTGAACGTACCCTCAAGGCGGCGGAAGTAGCGAAAATTGACCTGATACTGACTGGCAGCAGGATCACCGGCGGCGGGGAACTGCATCATAACAGTCTCCTTGCCTTGTTGCACGGTAGCGACCAGCTGGATCATGCCGTTGAATTCTTTGTCTTTTTTATCGCCATTTTGCGCCAAAAGGAGGCGATAGCGGTATTGCCCGCCGCCGCCGGGAACAATCTGCAGCCGGCTGATCGCCAGGCCGGCATTACCGACCTGCCCTCCCGCCAGGCTTTCGAACGTCGCCAAGTCGGCCTTGATTCGGGTGTTTTCCTCTTCCAGGGCCCTGATCTGCGCGGTCAGCCGCTCCTGCGAGGTGCTCTCTATCCGCAAGCGGCTTTCGCTGGAATTCGCCACCTTGCGCGTGCCCTCCAGTTCCGACTCCAGTTTGGCAATGCGCTCGCGCATTTCTGCGATCTCATGTTCGCTGGCACCCTGGTGAAAGCCGGCAAAGCGCTGCCCCGCATCATAAATCCAGCCGACCAGAGCAAGCGATACCCCGGAAAGTACCACGATGGACAGCGCCCGCCAGTACCACGGCAGATGCGTCCGGATCGCAACCCGGGGCGCCGAAATGCCGAAGCGGCTGCGCAGCCGCCGCAGCGTCAGGGCAAAACGGGAACTTGCGAAAGGCCCGAACATTCGTCGAGATCGAACATCAGATTCATGTTCTGCACTGCCTGCCCGGCCGCCCCCTTGACCAGGTTGTCGATCACGGAAAGGACAACCAGCGTATCGCCGCCCTGCGGCCGGTGTATGGCGATGCGGCAGGTATTGGCGGCACGCACGGAACGCGTTTCCGGATGCGAGTTCGGCGGCAGCACGTCCACAAAGGATTCGTTGGCGTAGCGCTGCTCGAACAAGGCCTGAAAATCCTCTTCGCGAGTAATCCGGGCGTAGAGCGTGGAATGGATGCCGCGAATCATCGGCGTCAGGTGCGGGACGAAGGTCAGGCCGACATCCCTTCCTGCCGCGCGCGCCAAACCCTGCCTGATTTCGGGAAGGTGGCGATGGCCCGGCACCCCGTAGGCCTTGAAATTGTCCGAGGCCTCGGAAAACAGGATGCCGATCTCGGCCTTGCGCCCGGCGCCGGATACGCCGGACTTGGCATCGGCGATCAGATGATCGAGGTCGACGCAGCCGGACTCCACAAGGGGGAGAAACCCTAGCTGGGTCGCCGTCGGATAGCAGCCGGGGTTGGCCACCAGGCGCGCGCCCCGAATCTTTTCCCGGTTTATCTCAGGCAAGCCATACACCGCCTCGGCGACCAATCCCGGACTGGCGTGGCTCATGCCGTACCATTTTTCCCACAGCGCCACGTCCTTGATGCGGAAATCCGCCGCCAGGTCGATGACCTTGACCCCCGCCTCAAGAAGTTCCCCGGCCTGCTGCATGGCGATGCCGTTGGGCGTGGCGAAGAACACCACGTCGCAATCGCCCAGCGGCGCGTCCTTGGGATCACTGAAATTCAGGCCGACGAAACCGCGCAGGCTGGGAAACATGTCGGCGACCGGCTTGCCGGCATCGCCGCGCGAGGTGATGGCCGTCAGTTCAACCCCGGAATGCCCGGCAAGCAGGCGCAAGAGTTCCACTCCGGTGTAGCCCGTGCCGCCAACGATACCTGCCTTGATCATGCCAAGCTCCTTGCTGCGAAAAATTGATGGTAACCCGT
>CAIZHL010000146.1 GCA_903932755.1 uncultured beta proteobacterium | reverse complement strand
GAAGGTCTGGACATCACCTCCCACGGCGAGTCGGCCTACCACAACTGATTTGTCTTCACCGCCCCTTCCGCAAAGGAAGGGGCAGCCGCAGCCTCCTCCTCCCTCTGCGGTTTTTCATCGGGCGCCCTTTGCGGCGCCCGTTGTTATTCTGGCGGCGCGGCTGCGGCACAAGGCCGTTGCAGGCTTACTTGCCGAAGGCGAGACAGGGATCGGGGCGTTCGGCGCGCGGCGTGAACCAGATGATGTCGTAGGGCACGTCGGCGCCGATGCGATCGGTCTCATACTGCATCGGCGCCGTCTTGCCGGCATCGACTTCGACCAAGCCGACCGACAGCACGCGCGTACCCGGCCGGCGGGCGGCGAGATACAGCGGCACGCCGACATCGCGTCGGGCATGGCCGCGGCCGAGGATGAACACCACGCCATGCTCCAGCCCGCCCAGGGCCGCATCGGCCAGCGTCGCGTCGCGCAGGCGCTGGGCGCGCACCAGTCCGTCGCGCAGTTGCGGGTTGACCATGCCGCAATGCGAGGCCTCGATCAGGCCTGCCATGTACTTCTGGCGGGGCTCGTCCCAGACCCGTTCGAGGGCGAGGCGCTGCACTTCGCCGGCCGCGAGTGTCGAATACCCTTCGCGCACGATCGGTCGCGTCGCCGTGCGCGGCAGGTTGGCCGCCTGCAAAGGCAGCCCCGCCGCGATGGCCTGCGCCACCAGCGGCCGGTAATGCGGCCAGTCCCAGCCGCGCATCAGCGGCGCCAGGTCCTTGCCGCTGCGGCGGGCTTCGTCCATGGCAGCTTGCTGGTCGGTGTCGAACTGTTCCATCAGCAGCGCCGGCCTGGCGCCGGCGGCAAGGCGTGCCTGCAGGACAAGCAGTTGCAGGCGATGGTGCTCCGCGTTGTCGTGGGTTTCGCCCAGCAGCAGTGCTTCGGCGGATTCGGCGCGGCGCAGCAGTTCGCCCTGGTCGATGTAGCTTTGCGCGGCGACATCCCAGAGGCGGCCGGCAAGCGGGTGATCGGCATCGCGCAGGGTGCCGGGAGGGACAGCGGCGCAAGCCCCGAGCAGCAGCGCGAGGCAGGCTAGGAATCGGTGCGGGCGCAAGCGCTGGTTCAAGAGGACGGCTCCGGGCGTTGCCAGCCTATTTGGCCGCTTCCTGATCGAGGAAGTCGAGTATTTGCTGTGCCGGGGTCACCCCCGCCTTGGCGGCTTCTCCAAGCCAGCGCCTGGCTTCGTCGAGATTTTTCGTCGTTCCCTTGCCCGTCGCGAACAGGCGCCCGAGATTGAACTGGGCCGGCGGAAAGCCGGCGAGGGCGGCGAGCAGGTAGTGGTCGAAGGCCTGGACCGGATCTTTGGTGACGCCGCGTCCGGTCTCGTAGAGCTCGCCGAGGTTGTTGCGCGCGGAAACTTCGCCCTGGTCGGCGGCCTCGCGGTAATAGCGCGCGGCCCGGGCCGGGTCGGGCTTGCCGCCGATACCTTCGGCTTGCATCCAGCCGAGCAGGGTGGTGGCGCTAAGCCGGCCTTCGCGCGAGGCGCGCTCCAGGCGCGCGCGGGCGCAGGCAACATCGGGGGGTTCCGCTTCGAGGCAGATGCGGCCGAGGCGCTCGATGGCGCCGACATGCCCGCCGTCGGCAGCCTCCCGCATCAGCGCCAGGGCCCGCTCGGGCTCCCTCTCTTCGATGCACTGGGCATGGCGGAACTTGGCGCCGCTGAAACCTTTGTCGAGTGCTGTGGAAAAGTGGGTGCAGGCGCGTTCGACATCGCGCTCATCGAGCAGTCCGTGCAGATCCAGTACGCCGAGGGCGTATTCGGCGGCACCGATGCCGCGCCCGGCCATCGATTCAAGCCCCGGGCGCGTTGCTGCAAGGTGCTTCCTGAACTGCGCGCGATAGGCGGTGAATAGGTCCTCGTCGCCGCGCGAGAGGGCGCGCTCGGCCGCGCGCGCAGCCCGCAGGGCCAATTCGACGAGTTTTTGCCGCGCCTGCGTGTCATCGGCATTGGCAGTCAGCGCGTTATTCAGGGCAATCGCCTCGCCGTTGATGATCTCGAGTTCGGTGACGGGATCCGGAAGCCCCGGGACGGCTGCTTTCGCCTTGGCTTTCTGTTTGGCGGCGCTCGATTTCGGTGGAGCCGCTTTGGCTTTCTGTTTTGCGCTTGGCGCACTGGCCTTGCGCGTCGCGGCGGCGGCATCGCCGGACTGCGCCAGGGCCAGTCCAAGAGCCACAGACAGGCAGGCGGCAATGCGGTAATATTGCTTTGATTCAATAAATAATGACATATTGATGAAGTTGATTCTGGCCTGCGGCGATGTTATGCGAAAAGCCCTTGTGGCGGGAGCGCTCGTGCTCGCCGCTCATTCGCCTGCGGCACTGGCTGTCAATGAAGACGCGGCGGAAGAACTGGCCAAGGCGGGCAAATGCTTCAGGTGCCACTCGGTCGACAAGGCCAAGAAAGCGCCTTCCTACAAGAGGATAGCGCAGAAATACAAGGGCAAAGCGGACGCCGAGGCGGCCTTGATCAAGCATCTTTCCGCAAAACTGTCAGTCAAGGTCGAGGACGGTGGCGACGAGGACCACGAGCCGCCGCCTGCGAAGAATGCCGCGGACCTGAAGAACCTTGTGCAGTGGATATTATCGCGGGGCTGATTGCCGGTGTGCAGCCGCCCTGAAGCAGGAGCGACTACCCAATGAAACAGGCCGCCAGTGGCGGCCTGTTTGCTTGATGCGGTGCGCTTACCAGCTCTTGATCACCGCCGAAACGCCGAAGACGTGGTTGCTGTAGCGCGGCGCTTCCTGGCCCGTCAGCAGGACCTGGTCGATCGATGTCGGGCTCAGGTTGTCGTAGGCCCAGTCGGTGGACTTGAGGTTCTCGTAGAGGTAATTGAAGCGCCACGACACTTGCTTGCTGTAGTCCCACTTGGCGAACAGTTGCAGGGTGTGCAGTTTGTTCCAGGTGTCGGGCATCGAAGTTTGTTGTCCGAAAAGCCCGACCGCTGGCGGGCCTACGACAGCTGCAATGGTGGGTCCGGTCCTTATCGAAGTTCGGCCGGTCCCATAGTTATAGACATAAGTACCGCCGACATCCCAGCGCTCTTCGGGTTGCCACTTGAGCCCGAGGCCGAGCGTGTGGTCACGATTTTTAAGGTCGCCGGACCAGTTATAACGTTGGTCACCGGCCGTATTTGACGCCAATGTTGTCGCCGTTCCCCGAATCCAGGTCCGACCCTCCTGCGAGGTGCCGGTCTCGCCATAGCTGGCGAAGGCGAAGGTAGTCATATTTTCCGCCGGCTGCCACTGCACGTCGAGGTTGGCGCTGATGCCCTCGGCCAGGGTGCGGCCGAGACATTCGTCTTTCAAGGTCGACGTCAGTGCCGCCGGGATGTCGGTATCGATCACCTTGTTGCAGTCGGGCCCACGCGCCTTCTGCCGGAAGTTGTCGACGGCCGCCTGCAGTGTGACGGTTTCCGAGGCGGTCCAGTTACCCGAGGTGCGTATGCGGTCCTCGTCGTAATCGGCGTACATGAAGGAACGCATGCTGGGATTGGCGTTGAGGCGGTTGTTTGTGATGTGGGCCGGGTCCCAGTAGGTGTTGCGGAAGTAGCTGTTCTTGTCGTAGTCGGAGCCGCGGCGTTCGGTATAGGTATAGCCGACGCTGCCGAGGAATTCGTCGGAAACCGGGCGCCGCAGTTCCAGCGAGAACTTGTCGGGATTGGTGAAGTCGCGGTCGGCGACGTTTCTGTACAACTCGTTGTCCTGGGAGTACTTGAGGTACTTGCGTTCGAGCCCGGCGCGCAGGAAGGTTTTTGCCGCAACCTCATAATCGCCGTCGACCGAGAATTTCTGCTCGGTGGTGCTCAGCGGCGCATTGCGGCGGCTGGTGGTGGTGCCGGTGGGAGCGATCGCGTCGCGGCTTAGGTAGACGTAATTGGCCACCGGCGTCCG
>CAIZHL010000145.1 GCA_903932755.1 uncultured beta proteobacterium | reverse complement strand
TCCCTTGGCGATGTAGATCACATCCTTGGCGATGTTCTTGGCATGATCGCCGATGCGTTCAACCGACTTGGCGATGAAGATGATGTCGAGCGCCGTTGAAATGGTGCGCGGGTCTTCCATCATGTAGGTGATGAGCTGTCGCATCGCCGCTTTGAATCCCGCATCCACTTCGCGATCCTGACGCACCACCTCGGCCGAGGCATTCACGTCGAGGCGGGCAAAGGCATCAAGCGCCTTGCGCAACATGGAAACGGCGATATCGGCCGGCGCGCGCAGGTCAACGCTGGGCACCACGCGAATGTCGCCGCCATGTATGGCGCGCGCCATTTTCGCTATTTTCTTGGCTTCGTCGCCGATGCGCTCGAGGTCGGTGATAGTCTTGACCACGGTCATGATCATGCGCAGATCGACGGCCGCCGGTTGCCGTTTGGCGATGACGTGATTGCAGGCCTCATCGAGCTCGACTTCATGCCGATTGACCATTCGATCTGTGGCAATGACTTGTTCGATGAGGGCGATGTCGCCTGACTCCAGGCCATCCATGGCGCGGATCACCTGCTGTTCGACCAGGCCGCCCATCGCCAGTACGCGCGTGCGCAAGCCTTCGAGATCGGCATCGAATTGCCGGCTGATGTGTTCCTGGTTCATGCGGCCACCCGTTTTAGCAAAGCCGACACTATAGCGTCGGCATGTGAAGGATTTATTTCAACGTGCGAATGTCTTTACGCCATCGGCCGTCGCCAGCAGCAACACATCTGCACCGCGCCCGGCAAACAGACCGTTGGTGACCACCCCGACAATCTGGTTGATCCGCGTTTCCAGGCCGGCCGGATCCATAATGGACAGACCGTGCACATCGAGGATAAGGTTGCCGTTGTCGGTGATCATCCCCTCGCGCAGCTTCGGCGTGCCGCCGAGCTTCGCCAGTTCGCGGGCGACATGAGCCCGAGCCATCGGGATCACCTCAACCGGCAGCGGAAACTTGCCCATGACGGCTACCCGCTTCGACGCATCGCAGATGCAGACAAACGTATCCGCCACGGCCGCGACGATTTTTTCCCGTGTCAGCGCACCGCCACCGCCCTTGACCATCGCCATGCCGTGATCGATCTCGTCGGCGCCATCGACGTAGATGCCGATGCTGTCCACCTCGTTGAGGTCGAGTACGCGAATGCCGTGGCCGGCCAGCCGCTTTGCCGTCGCCTCGGAGCTCGCCACGGTGCCGCCGAGGCGATCCTTGATCGCGGCAATCTCGTCGATGAAGAAATTCGCCGTGGATCCGGTACCGACGCCGAGTATCGCGCCCACCGGCAAGCGGTCGGCCACGTAGTCACGCGCCGCGCGCGCCACGGCCTGCTTCATTTCGTCTTGAGTCATTGTCACCTTTCAGGATATGCGGGAAAATTTTATGCGATCATAATCCGGCCCGTGGTCGAGCAGAACGTCAAGCCTCACGCGCCAGCGGCCGAATTCGCTGCGCAGATCGACCTCCAGCCCGGAAAAAAAGGCACCGGCGGGCAAAACCAGTTCCTGGCCGTCGAGGCTGGCGATGATTGCATCCGACCAGCCGTGTCCGCCACCGTCCATCACCTTGGTCCAGACGCTTTCCTCGCCCGCGGGCTTGGCCTGGGCGCAAATCGATGGCCAGCCCAGGGTCTGGATGCCGATGCTGGGCCGATTCTCCGCGTCGCGCCCGATGCGGCGGATCAGCGCCATCCGCCAATCGATGCCGTTCGCTTCGCAAAAACAGATCAGCAGCCCGATGCGGTGCCGCGGCAGCACTGCCGGGACCACGACCCCGATGCCGGTGGCACTGCGGTCGACCTGGCTCCAGGCTTCCATCTGCGCCCGGTCGCCTTCGGTTTCGAGCCGGCGCAGGATGTCGATGGGCTCGATGGCCTTTTCCGGGACCTGTTCCGTCGCATCTTCGGCAGCCTGTGCGTCCTTGCCGACCACGCTGCCGAAGCGGGATTCCTCGAACTGCCGGGCGATCCGGTCGAGGTCGTTGCCTTCGTACTTGAACGCTCGGCCCATGCGGGCAAAATGGGCCGCGGCAACCATGCGCCGGGCCAGGCCGAAGCCGAGCATCACGCGCAACTCGCCGCTCGCGGCCACCCGATCCTTGACCCGTTTCGGCGGCGTCGATGTCCAATACGTCATCAGGATGGAAATGCCGCTCTCGATCTGCTCGCGACTGGCGGGCACCTGCGCCAGCCAGGGCGGGGCGGCCCCCGGCTTCCTGACCTGCGTCGCCAAACGCATCAGGGGAGCGGACAACTTCGGCACCGAGCAGTAACGGAACTGGCGGCCACCGATTTCGCCCTGCTGAAGGCGGCGCGGCCCCTTCGCCACCGCCAGGTCGATGCAGTGGGTACTGGAAGCGTCGGACTGCGAACTCAGGTCCAGTCCATCGCAATAGCGCAGGACGCTCTCGGCGAATTCCATCTGCTGCGGCACCAGGTTGCTGATCGGAACAAATTCGAGATACAGGCCGATCAGGTACTCGCCGAGCGGTGTCGTCTCTTCTTCGTTGCGATAGGGTGCGGCGCGGACCTTCAACAATCCGAGCCGGTTCAGAACCAGGAGGAGTTCATGCGCGTCCTGCCAGACTTCCGGGGTCGGGATACGGTAGCGAAAGTGCTGCAGCTTCTTGCGCAAGGCCCAGGCCATCAGTGCGCGCGAAGCGCAGCGGGCAATGCGGATCTTGTCATCGTCCGTGGGCAATTCCAGCGTGGGAAGCAAGAATGACCGGTAGCAACGGAACTGATGCCCCGCATGCGTGTCCAGAGCGGACCACACCGAATCCGTCAGGTACTCGCGTTCGCCGACCGAGAGGTAGCGCGACAGCAGGTAGCGGGCACTGGGCCGGGAAAACTGGTCAAGCCGCGCCAGGGCGCGCAAGGCGAGCGTGGGGCCGATTTCCCGGACGGCAGCCTCCATGCCGGCAAGCTGCTCATCGATGTCGAACAACAGGCGTCGCGGATCCGACTCGGGAATGTCCGCCATCAGCGCATTGAGGCTCGCGTCCGAAGCCAGTGGATGGTCCGACGCCTTCGTATCCTGGAACCGTGAGATCAGCTTTTTGAACACAGTACCGGGCAGTCTACCCGATGATCAACTCATTTCTTGCGCATTGGCGGCAGATCGGTGCAGGAGCCGTGGGCGACTTCCGCCGCCATGCCTATGGTTTCGCCCAGCGTCGGGTGGGGGTGGATGGTCTTGCCGATATCCACGGCATCGGCGCCCATCTCGATCGCCAGCGCCACCTCGCCGATCATGTCGCCGGCATTGGGGCCGACGATGCTGCCGCCGATCACGCGATGGGTTTCCTCGTCGAACACCAGCTTGGTAAAGCCGTAGTCGGCGCCGTTGGCGATGGCGCGCC
>CAIZHL010000144.1 GCA_903932755.1 uncultured beta proteobacterium | reverse complement strand
CGCGCGCCATCGTGCGCGACGCCTATGCGCCGGCCGAAGGCGCCCGCGTGATGGCCAGGGCGCTGTCGCTGCTGTCGCTGGCGCCGATTCTCGGGCCGATACTCGGCGGCTACCTGCAGGTGGGCTTCGGCTGGCGCGCCGCCTTTGTCACCCTGGCGCTGGCCGGCGTGGCGATGTGGTTCGCCGCCACGCGACACCTGACGGAATCCAACCCCAGACTCAACCCCGACGCCATGCGCCTGGGCCATCTCGCCGCCACCTACCACGACGTGCTGCGTACCCCGGCCTTCTGGGCCTACGCCTTGCCCGGCTCGCTCTCCTATGCCTCGATCTTCGTCTTCATCTCCGGCACGCCCTTCGTCCTGATCAAGGTGCTCGGCGTGCCGACCCAGTACTACGGCTACCTGTTCGCCATCGGTGTCCTTGGCTACCTCGGCGGCACGCTGATCTGCCGCCGCCTGCTCGGGCGCATCGGCGTGGCGCGCGTGCTGGCGCTGGGCACCACGGTCGGCATGCTGGGCGGCCTGGGATTCCTGCTGCTGGTGCTGGCCGGCCTCAGCCACTGGACCGTGGTGGTATTGGCCCAGTTCGTGGTGATGACCGCCCACGGCATCAACTTCGCCTGCGCCCAGTCGGGTTCGCTCGCGCCCTTTCCGGAAAAAGCCGGCGCCGCCGCCGGGCTCTTCGGCTGCCTTGTCATGTATGCCGCACTGGCTTCCGGCACCTGGGTCGGCAGCAGCCACGACGGCACCCTGCTGCCCCTGGCCTCGATCAGCGCCACGGTCGGCGTCATCCTGTTCGCCGGCACCCGCCTGCTGGCGCGCTACGGCAAGGTCGACTAGCCGGAATCGCCGTCCCTCCAGCGCCGACTTTTCGATTCAGTAATCGAAGCGCGCCCGCAGATCATCGAGCTTCAGTTCGTGCAGGATTTGCGTCAGCCGCTCACGCGCATTGCCGCGCGGTGCATTGCCACGGCGGGCGATGATGAGCTCGTTCTTCATCGAATGTTCCCAACCCACCAGTTCGGTGACCGTCAACTGGTAGCCGTGGGCTTCGAGCAGCAGGCAGCGCAGGACGTTGGTGATCTGGCTGCCGAATTCGCGGGTGTGGATAGGGTGGCGCCAGATTTCCGCCAGCGGCGTTTGCGCCAGGGATTCGCTCTTGTGCCGGCGCAGCACGGCGGCAACTTCGGCCTGACAGCAGGGCACCAGCACGATGAACTGCGCCTGCTTTGCCAGGGCGAAGCGTATCGCATCGTCGGTCGCCGTGTCGCAGGCATGCAGCGCGGTGACGATGTCCACTTGTTGCGGCAACTGCGGCGAGGCGATGGATTCGGCAACCGACAGATTGAGCAGGGAGAGGCGAGCGAAGCTCAGGCGCTGCGCCAGTTCGGCGGACTTTGCCACCAGTTCGGCGCGCGTCTCGATGCCGAACACCTGTCCCTGCTCGCGCGCCTTGAGGAACAGGTCGTAGAGGATGAAGCCGAGGTAGGACTTGCCGGCGCCGTGATCGACCAGGGTCAGGTCGCCGCGTTGCGCCATGACTTCGGCCAGCAGCGGCTCGATGAACTGGTAGAGGTGATAGACCTGCTTCAGCTTGCGCCGGCTGTCCTGGTTGAGCTTGCCGTCGCGGGTCAGGATGTGCAGTTCCTTGAGCAGTTCGAGCGACTGCTCCGGCCTGATTTCTGGAATCGCACTCAACTGAAAATCAGTCCTCGACCGGCAGGCGGATGATGTGCTGCCCCGACTTCTCGTCGCGCTCGAGGATCAGCAGCTTGTGCTTCATGGCGTCTTCCAGCAGTTCGCCGAAGGAGCGGTAGCCGTAATAGGACTCGCTGAAGCCGGGCTTGCGCCGCTTCAGGGTCTGCTTGACCATGGAGCCCCAGATCTTCTCGTCCTCGCCGCGCTCGGTGACCAGGGCTTCGACGGTTTCGACGACGAGGTCGATGGCTTCCTGCCGCTTGCGGTCTTCGGGCTTCTCCTCGGCCTTTTCCCCGGCCTTCGGCTTGGTGGCGGCGCTGGTGGCCGGCTTGGCCGCGGCCTTGCGCTCGCCGCGCTGCTTCTTGGCCGGCAGTTCGCGCACCAGGTCGTCGTAGAAAATGAATTCGTCGCAGTTGGCGGCGAGCAGGTCGGAGGTCGCCGCCTTG
>CAIZHL010000143.1 GCA_903932755.1 uncultured beta proteobacterium | reverse complement strand
CTGCAGTTCGGGAAACTCGCCGACCATGTCGGTCAGCAGGTCCGCCTTGGCCAGCACCGCGGCGCGGTCGGCCTGGTTGGCGAGAGCCTCACCGCCAAGCTTGGCGCCGATGGCGCGGGCCAGCGCGGCGACGCGCTCGACGCGCTCGCCCTGGGTGCCCAGCTTGTTGTGATAGACCACCTTGGCCAGACCCGGGATGCGGTCCATCAGCGACTTCTTGCGGTCCTGGTCGAAGAAGAACTTGGCGTCGGCCAGGCGCGGGCGCACCACCCGCTCGTTGCCGCCGATCACGGCCGAGGGGTCGGCGGGCCGGATGTTGCTGACGACAAGGAACTTGTGGGTCAGCCGGCCGTCCTTGAGCAACGGGAAATACTTCTGGTTGGCCTTCATGGTCAGGATCAGGCATTCCTGCGGCACGTCGAGGAATTCCTCTTCGAAGCGGCAGGTCAGCACGTTGGGCCGTTCCACCAGCCCGGTCACCTCGTCAAGCAGCGCATCGTCGTCGATCGGCTGCAGACCTTCCTTCGCGGCGGCGGCCTGCAACTGCTTTTCGATTTCGGCGCGACGCGCGGCAAAGCCGGCGATTACCGCGCCTTCAGTTTCAAGTTGCTGTGCATAGGAATCCGCATCGCGGATGGCGACGACGGGATGGGCAGCCTCGAAGCGGTGGCCCTGCGTTTCGCGGCCGGCGTCCAGCCCCAGTATGGCGATCGGCACGACATCGCCACCATGCAGGGCGACCAGCTTGTGCGCCGGACGCACGAAGTTCACGCTGCTCCAGCCGTCGGCCAGCTGGTAAGTCATCACCTTGGGGATCGGCAAGGCCGCCAGCGCCGCTTCGAGCGCTGCCTGCAGTCCTGCGGCCAGCGTCGCGCCGGTGACCAGGCTGTCGAGGAACAGCGCTTCGGCCTTGCCATCCGGTTGGCGCTTGAGTGTCGGTACCACCGAAGCATCCGCACCGAGTGCGGCCAGTTTCTTCAGCAGCGCGGGAGTGGCGTTTCCGGCCGCATCGAGCGCGACGGCGACCGGCATGAGTTTCTGCTGCACCTGCTTGTCGGCGGCCTTCGCGGCGGCGGCGGTGACATGCACCGCAAGGCGGCGTGGTGAGGCAAATGGCGTTGCGATCGACGTTTCGTCGATCAAGCCTTGCGACTTGAGGCTCGCCGCCAGGGTGGTTGCAAACGACTCGCCGAGCTTCTTCAGCGCCTTGGGCGGCAGTTCCTCGACAAACAGCTCCACCAGCAAATTTTTCGTCGTCATGATCAGGCGGCCTTCTTTGCGGCTTGTTCGTTGAGCTTCGCCATCACTTCGTCGGCCCAGGCCTTCGGCGCCATCGGGAAGCCCAGCCGCGCGCGGCTGTCGAGGTAGCTCTGCGCCACGCTGCGCGCCAGGTTGCGGATGCGGCCGATGTAGGCGGCGCGTTCGGTGACCGAGATGGCGCCGCGCGCGTCGAGCAGGTTGAAGGTGTGCGCGGCCTTCAGCACCTGTTCATAGGCCGGCAGCGCCAGCTTGTGCTCCATCAGGTGCTTGGCATTGCCTTCGTGCGCGCCGAAGGCGTGCAGCAGGAATTCGACGTTGCTGTGCTCGAAGTTGTAGGCGCTTTGCTCCACCTCGTTCTGGTGGAAGACGT
>CAIZHL010000142.1 GCA_903932755.1 uncultured beta proteobacterium | reverse complement strand
GAAAAGTGAAAAGTGAAAAGTCGGCGCTGGTGGCACGGCGCGATAAAATCGATTACAGTAATTCACTCAAAAAACCAACAATCCTCAAAGGATCACCACCATGAGCAACAAAGGGCAAATGTTACAAGACCCGTTTCTGAACACACTGCGTCGCGAGCACGTTCCGGTTTCCATTTACCTGGTCAACGGCATCAAGTTGCAGGGGCAGATCGAATCCTTCGACCAGTATGTGGTTCTGCTCAAGAACACGGTGACCCAGATGGTTTACAAGCACGCCATTTCCACCGTCGTTCCAGCGCGCCCGGTCAATTTTGCGTCGGAAGCCGAAGCCGATTGATCATCCCGTTTTGCTGCCGGCGATGGCCGGGAGGGCCGCGCCCTGATGTTTGAACGTCCCGCCAGCGGCGAAAACGCAGTCCTTGTACAACTTGACTTCGGCGAGGGAGACTTTGCCGAGCGCCTTTCCGAGTTCAATCTGCTGGTTGGCAGCGCCGGTGCGAAATCCCTGGCGGTGGTGTCGGGGAAGCGGCAAAGGCCCGACCCTGCTTTGTTTGCCGGCAAGGGCAAGGTCACCGAAATCGGCGATGCCGTGCGCTTGCATGAAGCGGATGTTGTCCTCTTCAACCATGAGCTCTCTCCCGGGCAGCAGCGCAACCTTGAGAAGACCCTCGCGTGCCGCGTGGTCGATCGCAGCAGTCTGATCCTCGACATTTTTGCCTTGCGTGCCAAGAGCCACGAGGGCAAGTTGCAGGTTGAACTGGCCCAGCTCCAGCATCTGGCGACCCGCTTGGTGCGGGGTTGGACTCACCTCGAGCGGCAAAAGGGCGGCATCGGTTTGCGGGGTCCCGGCGAAAAGCAGCTTGAAACCGACAGGCGCCTGCTCGGCAAGCGTGTGGCACTGCTCAAGGATCGCCTCAAACAGTTGGAACGCCAGCGCGCCGTGCGCAGGCGTGCGCGTACCCGCAGCGAGGTTCTTGCGGTTTCGCTGGTCGGTTACACAAACGCCGGCAAGAGCACGTTGTTCAATGCCCTGACACGCGCCGGCGCCTATGCTGCCGACCAACTTTTCGCCACCCTGGACACAACTTCGCGCCGGGTGTTCGTCGAAGGTGCCGGTTCGATTGTCCTGTCCGATACGGTGGGGTTCATTCGCGATCTGCCGCATGCCTTGGTGGCGGCTTTCCAGGCCACCCTGGAAGAGACTGCACAGGCTGATTTGCTGCTGCACGTGGTGGACTCCGCCAGTCCCGATCGCGACCAGCAGATCCACGCAGTGGGCGCGGTGTTGAACGAGATCGGAGCGCTCGGAGTAGCCCAGATCACGGTGTGGAACAAGATCGACTTGACCGCGGCCAGCGCGGCAATCGAGCGTGACGACTGTGGTAACATTTCCGCCGTTAGACTCAGTGCCCACAGCGGAGCGGGGATGGCCTTGCTTCGCGACGTTTTGGCCGAGGTGGCTGGTCTGCACCATGATCTGCCCGCTGCCGCAGCCTGAGAATTCTCTTACTGCTTTTCTTCTTCTACTACTCAAACCATACACACGTGATAGCCGGAATCCTCATGTCTCTTAATGACCACGGCTGGGGTAACCAACCCGGCGGTGGCAAGCGCGGTGGCGGCAATCAAGGCCCCCCCGATCTCGACGAACTCTGGCGCGACTTCAATCGCCGATTGTCCGGGCTGTTCGGCAACAAGGGGGGCGGAGACGGTAGCGGTGGCGGTGGCGACGCTGGCGCCCGCATGCCTTCCATCAGTCCCAGGCAGTTCGGCGGTGGCATTGGCATCATCCTGATGCTGGTGGCCGTGGTCTGGCTCGGCAGCAGTTTCTATATCGTCGACGCTTCGCAGCGCGGCGTGGTACTGCAGTTCGGCCGCTTCAAGGAAACCACCGAGCCGGGCCTTCGCTGGCGCTTGCCGTGGCCGATCCAGACCAATGAAATCGTCAATGTCACAGGCGTACGGACGGTCGAAGTCGGTTATCGCGGGTCGGACAAGAACAAGGTCCTGAAAGAGGCCCTGATGCTTACCGACGACGAGAACATCGTCAATGTCCAGTTCGCCGTGCAGTACCTGCTCTCCGATCCACAGGCCTACCTGTTCAACAATCGCCATCCTGATGATGCGGTCATGCAGGCAGCGGAAACCGCGATTCGCGAGGTGGTTGGCAAGAACAAAATGGACTTCGTGCTCTACGAGGGGCGCGACCAGATCGCGGCGAATACGCAGAAACTGATTCAGGAAGTACTCGATCGCTACAAGACCGGCATTCTGGTCCGCTCGGTCAATATGCAGAGCACCCAGCCGCCGGAGCAGGTGCAGGCCGCCTTCGATGATGCCGTCAAGGCGGGACAGGATCGCGAGCGGCAGAAGAACGAAGGCCAGGCCTACGCCAACGACGTGATTCCCCGCGCCCGCGGTGCGGCATCACGACTGATGGAGGAGGCCACCGGCTACCGGCAGCGCATCATCGTGACCGCCGAGGGCGATGCGTCGCGCTTCAAGCAGATCCTGACCGAATACAGCAAGGCGCCGGAAGTGACGCGCAGCCGCATGTATCTGGAAACCGTGCAACAGGTCTACGCAAATACCAGCAAGGTGATGCTTGACGCCAAGGGTCCCGGCAACCTGCTCTATCTGCCGCTGGACAAATTGATGCAGGCGGCCGGTGCCGCGACCGTCGCACCCGCGCCGGTCGATGTCGCTCCGGTTCCACGCGTCAATCCGGCCGCCGCCGTAGCGACGCTCGATGCGCCGCCCCAGACGGAGCGATCAGCGCCAGGTGATGCGCGCACGCGCGGCAACCTGGGCTCGCGCGAACGGGGAGAACGTTGATGCAGCGCCATCTGTCTTTTGTTGCATCCTTCATATTCGGCTTGTTGGCGCTGTTCGCCATGACCATCTTTACTGTCGATCAGCGGCAGTTCGCGATCATTTTCCAGCTAGGCGAAATCAAGGAAGTCGTTTCCGAACCGGGTCTGACATTCAAATGGCCGCTTATTCAGAACGTGCGGATATTCGACAAGCGCATCCTGACGCTTGACGCCCCTGAGCCGGAACGGTTTTTGACCGCCGAAAAGAAGCCGGTGCTGGTGGACTCTTTTGTCAAGTGGCGCATCCACGACGTCAAGCAATACTACGTTTCGGTCGGGGGCGATGAGACGCTGGCCAAAACGCGGCTGTCGCAGACCGTCAATGCCGGCTTGCGCGAAGAGTTCGGCCGGCGCACCGTTCACGATGTGGTCTCGGGCGCTCGCGACGACATCATGGTTGTGGTGAAGAAGAAGGCCGATACCGAGATGCGCGCCATTGGCGTGGAAATCGTCGACGTGCGTCTGAAGCGGGTCGACCTGCCGCCGGAAGTCTCCGAGTCCGTCTACCGCCGCATGGAAACCGAGCGCAAGCGGGTGGCTAGCGAGTTGCGCGCCGAAGGTGCCGCGGAAGCCGAGAAAATCAGGGCCAATGCCGATCGGCAACGCGAGGTCATCCTGGCCGAAGCTTATCGCGATGCGCAAAAGATCAAGGGTGAGGGCGATGCCAAGGCGGCTGGAATCTATGGCCGTGCATTCGGTGAGAATCCGGAGTTCTATGCCTTCTATCGCAGCCTCGAGGCTTATCGCGGCAGTTTCCGCAACAAGAGTGACCTCATGGTCATCGAGCCCAATTCCGAGTTCTTCAAGTACTTGAAGAACAGCGGCAAGGGCAAGTAGTCAGGATCGGTGCCGGTTTGAGATGCTCAATCAACTGCTGCTGGCTTTCGCCCTGATGCTGGTGATCGAAGGACTGCTGCCCTTTCTCGCCCCGCGTGTGTGGCGTGAGGCCTTTCGTCGCGTGACCGAACTGAGCGATGGACAGGTCCGCTTTATCGGCTTGTCCTCGATTCTGGTCGGAGTGGTCCTGCTCACAGTATTCCGTTGACCGCGATGACAAACCGGCGCTGGCTTCTGCCCGAAGCGATTGAGGATGTGCTGCCGCGCGACGCGGCTTGCATCGAGGCGTTGCGGCGAAGCCTGCTTGACGAGTTCGCCCGCAACGGCTACGAATTCGTGATTCCCCCTCTGCTTGAATATGTTGAATCGCTGCTCCCCGGCAGCGGCCATGATCTGGATTTGCGCACATTCAAGCTGGTCGACCAGATCTCCGGTCGCAGCATGGGTCTGCGCGCCGACATCACGCCGCAGGTCGCGCGCATCGATGCCCATCTGCTGAACCGCAAGGGCGTCACCCGGCTGTGCTACTGCGGTAGCACCCTGCACACCCTGCCGGCCGGCTTCAATGCGACGCGCGAGCCCCTGCAGATCGGCGCCGAGCTCTATGGCCATGCCGGGCTGGAGGCCGACATCGAGGTGATTCGTCTGCTGGCTGCCGCCCTCGGCAACTGCGAAATACAGGTTTCGCGTTTCGACCTCGGCCACGTCGCGGTTTTCCGCGCGCTTGCCAAGTTGGCCGGTTTGGCGCCAGAAGCCGAGGAAGAACTGTTCGGCGCACTGCAAGGCAAGGATGTGCCGACCGTGCGCGAACTGGTGGCCGGCGTGGCCGACCCGGTCCGCTCGGCACTGCTGGTTCTGCCTGAGTTGTACGGCGACCGGCGGGTGCTGGCGCGTGCGGCGCAGGCCTTGCCCGCTTTGCCCGAGATATCCGCCGCGCTCTCCGAACTGCAACGGCTTGCCGATGCGCTCGCCGGCTTGCCGCTGAGTTTCGACCTGGCCGACTTGCGCGGGTACCACTACCACAGCGGAGTAGCCTTTGCCGCCTACTGTGCCGGCAACCCGTCCGCCGTCGCTCTGGGTGGCCGCTATGACGATTTCGGACGGTCTTACGGTCGTGCTCGACCGGCTACCGGTTTTTCCATGGACTTGCGCGAACTTGCACGCTTGTCGCCGGATGAAGAGCCACGCGGCGCAATTCTCGCCCCCTGGCCCGAAGATGATGCCATGCACGCCGAGGCCTTGCGCCTGCGCGCGCATGGAGAACGCGTGGTGCTGGCCCTGCCGGGGCACGAGGGTACCTGGCGCGAGGCCGGCTGTGACCGGATTCTGGTGCGCAGCGGCGACAACTGGATTATTGAATCCCTGAAGGAAGATTGAAATGGCGAAGAACGTCGTAGTAGTGGGCACCCAGTGGGGTGACGAAGGCAAGGGCAAGATCGTCGATTGGCTGACAGACCATGCCCAGGCCGTGGTGCGCTTTCAGGGGGGACACAATGCCGGCCATACCCTGGTCATCGGCGGCAAGAAGACGGTATTGCATCTGGTGCCGTCCGGCATTCTCCGCGACGGCGTTACCTGCTACATCGGCAATGGCGTAGTGCTGTCGCCGGAAGCGCTGACCAAGGAGCTCGACGAACTGAAGGCGGCGGGAGTGGATGCCGACGCTCGCCTGCGTATTTCCGAGGCCTGCACGCTGATCCTGCCTTACCACCAGGCGCTCGACATGGCGCGCGAGGCGGCCAAGGGCGCGAAGAAAATCGGCACGACGGGACGCGGGATCGGTCCGGCCTACGAGGACAAGGTCGCGCGGCGCGGCCTGCGCGTGCAGGACCTGTTGCGGCCCAAGCGCTTTGCGGAAAAACTCGCCGAAGTGCTCGATTATCACAACTTCACGCTGAAGAATTATTTTGGTGTCGATCCTGTCGATTTCCAGCAGGTGTTCGACGGCACGATGGCCCTGGCGCCGCGGTTGACCCGCATGATCGCCGATGTGCCGCGTTCGCTTTACGAAGCGCACAAGGGAGGTGCCAACATTCTGTTCGAGGGCGCGCAAGGCACCTTGCTCGACATCGACCATGGCACCTATCCCTACGTCACCTCGTCGAATTGCGTTGCCGGCGGTGCGTCCACCGGTGCCGGCGTCGGACCGGGCATGCTGCATTACGTGCTGGGCATCACGAAGGCCTACACCACGCGCGTCGGCAGCGGTCCGTTCCCCACGGAACTTTACGACGCGCTGGACAAGCAGGATCCGGTCGGCAAGCACATGGCGACCAAGGGCCATGAGTTTGGCGCCACCACCGGCCGCGCCCGCCGCTGCGGCTGGTTCGACGCGGCGGCCCTGAAGCGTGCAATACAGATCAACGGTGTTTCCGGCCTCTGCGTGATGAAGCTGGACGTGCTGGACGGCATCGAGGAAATGAAGCTATGCACCGGCTACAAGCTGGACGGGCAATTCACCGATATCCTTCCGGTGGGCGCGGACGACCTGGAGCGTTGCGAACCGGTCTACGAGTCAATGCCGGGTTGGAATCAAAGCACAGTGGGCGTGAAGACTTTCGAAGGACTGCCGAAGGACGCGCAGAACTACATCAAGCGCATGGAAGCTTTGTGCGGGGTGCCGATCGACATGATCTCGACCGGGCCGGACCGGGAGGAAACCATCGTGTTGAGGCATCCGTTCCTGTGACGAGGAGCCCCACAAAAAGCCAAGGGCCGTTGGGTAAAACCCGGCGGCCCTTGCTTTTTTCATCATCGCGTCACATGCTTGGTGCCCAGGAAGGGACTCGAACCCCCACGCCTCTCAGCGCTAGTACCTGAAACTAGTGCGTCTACCAATTCCGCCACCTGGGCAGGCTCGAAACGAGGCGCGAATTCTAAAGGAAAAAGCCAGATTGTCAAACAAGCCGCATAAGACCGCAAGTCTCTCGAAACTTCGCCGCGCCGATCCCCATTTCGATCGGGAGAAGGCCAAGTACGACCACCCCCTGCCGAGTCGCGAGTACATCCTGCAGACGCTGACAACCCAAGGGGCGCCTCTGGAGATCGGGCGCCTGGTCGAACTGCTCGACGTGCAGCCGTTCGAACTTGAATCGTTCCAACGGCGCCTGGGCGCCATGGCGCGCGAGGCGCAGTTGATGCAGAACCGGCGCGGCGACTGGCTGATCCCGGACAAGGCCGATCTGGTGCATGGCCGCGTGGCGGGCCATCCGGATGGCTACGGCTTCCTGACGCCGGAGGATGGCAGTCCAGACCTGTTCCTTTCCGCCAAAGAAATGGACAAGGTACTGCATGGCGACAAGGTCATTGCCCGCGTAATCGGCGTCGACCGCAAGGGTAGGCCGGAAGGCAAGATTGTCGAGGTGATCGAGCGCGCGAACCGGTTTGTGGTGGGGCGCGTAATCGAGGAGCACGGCGTGCGTTTTGTGGTCGCCGAGAACAAGCGCATCAGCCAGGACATTTTGTTGGCCCCGCCCGAAAAGGGAGCGAAGAAGGCACTCAAGGCCCAGTCCGGTCAGGTGGTGATGATCGAACTCATCGAGCAGCCGAGCAAGCACGGCCAACCCATCGGCCGTCTGGTCGAGGTACTGGGAAACTATGCCGACCCCGGCATGGAAATCGAGATCGCGCTGCGCAAGCATGAACTGCCTCATGAGTTCTCGAGCGCCGCCCTGGCGGAAGCAAAGAAGTTGCCCGATGTCGTGCGCAAGTCGGACTGGAAAGGGCGCGAGGACGTTACCGGCTTGCCTCTGGTGACCATCGACAGCGAGACCGCCAGAGACTTTGACGATGCCGTGTATTGCGAGCGCAAGGGCAAGGGTTTTCGCCTGGTGGTGGCGATCGCCGATGTATCGCACTATGTGGCGGCGGGCGGCGCCCTGGACACCGACGCCTATGCGCGCGGCAATTCGGTGTATTTTCCGCGGCGCGTGATCCCGATGCTTCCGGAAAAAATTTCCAATGGGCTGTGTTCGCTGAATCCGCAGGTCGAGCGACTGTGCATGGTCTGCGACATGGATATAGCCGGCACCGGAGCGATCCGGCGCTACCGCTTCTATCCGGCGGTGATGTTCTCGCATGCACGGCTGACCTATACGGAAGTCGCGGCCGCCCTCTACGAAAACGACGCTGCGGCACGCGAGCGCCTGGGGGTGCTGCTGCCGCATATGGAGGCGCTGGACGCCCTCTACCGGCAACTGGCGAAGGAGCGCGTCAAGCGCGGCGCGATCGACTTCGAGACGGTCGAAACGCGCATGATTTTCGACGACCACGGCAAGATCGACCGGATCGAGCCGTACGAGCGCAACGAGGCGCACAAACTGATCGAGGAGTGCATGCTGGCGGCCAACGTCTGCGCCTCGGAGTATCTGCGGGAGCGCGAGCATCCGTCGCTCTATCGCGTGCATGAAGGGCCGACACCGGAGCGTCTGCTCAAGCTGCGCGATTTCCTCGGTACCTTCGGTTTCCAGTTGGGCGGCGGTGATGCGCCCAAGGCCCAGGACTACGCAAAGCTGCTGGAAAAGATCGGCCAGCGCCCGGACCGGCAGCTATTGCAGACTGTGATGCTGCGCTCCCTGCGCCAGGCCATCTACAGCCCGGACAATGTCGGCCACTTCGGCCTGGCCTACGAAAGCTATACGCATTTCACGTCGCCCATCCGCCGCTATCCGGACCTGCTGGTGCATCGGGCCATAAAGTCGGCGCTGGCGGCACGGCGTTACGAGCCCGCGGGAGGGGCAACTACGTGGGAAGAAATCGGCCTGCACTGCTCGATGACCGAACGCCGGGCCGACGACGCCACACGCGACGTCGATGCGTGGCTGAAGTGCTTCTACATGAAGGACCGTGTCGGCGAAGTCTTCGAGGGCAGCATTTCCTCAGTGGTTCCATTCGGCATTTTCGTCGCGCTCGATGGCGTCTTCGTCGAAGGACTGGTGCATGTATCCGAACTCGGTCAGGACTATTTCCATTTCGAAGAGAAGTCGCATGCCATGGTCGGCGAGCGCAGCGGCAGGCGATTCCGCCTGTCCGACCGGGTGCGCGTGCAACTGACCCGGGTGGATATGGAGGCCAACAAGATCGATTTTCGTCTTGCCGACGCCGAGCCGCCGCGCGGCAAGGCAAGACATTGATAAAGAGTCTGACCTGTGCCCAAACTCCACCAAATCTTGAAAGGCGATCTTGATGTATTCCGGAATTCTTGATCTACCCTGGTGGGGCTATGTACTTGTCACCGCGCTACTGACCCACGTCACGATCGCCGGAGTCACCATTTTTCTGCACAGGCATCAGGCTCATCGCGCTCTGGAACTGGGCCCGTTGCCCAGCCATTTCTTCCGCTTGTGGTTATGGCTGACGACCGGCATGGTCACGAAGGAATGGGCGGCGATTCACCGCAAGCATCACGCCAAGTGCGAGACGGACGCGGATCCGCACAGCCCGCAGGTATTCGGCATCAATCGGGTGCTGTGGACCGGCGTGTTTCTTTACGTCAAGGAGTCGCGGAATGCCGATACCCTGGATCGCTACGGTCACGGCACACCCGATGACTGGCTGGAGCGGAAGATCTATTCGCGGCCGTACAAGTTTGGAATCATGCTCATGCTGGGCATCGATGTTGCCTTGTTCGGCATCTGGCCGGGCGCCTTGATCTGGGGTGTGCAGATGGTCTGGATTCCCTTCTGGGCGGCAGGCGTAGTGAATGGCATCGGCCACTTCTGGGGCTACCGGAATTTCGCCTGCGCCGATGCCTCGACCAACTTCTTTCCGCTGGGGATACTGATTGGCGGCGAGGAACTGCACAACAACCACCATGCTTTTGCCACCTCTGCCAAACTCTCGAACAAGTGGTACGAATTCGACATCGGCTGGCTGTATATCCGCCTGATGGAGATGCTGGACCTTGCCCGGGTGAAGAAGGTGGCGCCCAAGCTTCGCCTCGGTGCGGCGCGACCGACTGTCGATGTGGAATTGCTGCAGGCAGTCGTCACCCACCGCTATGACGTTCTGGCGAGGTATATGAAAAGCCTGCGTCAGCTTGCCGCCGAAGAGTTCGCTCAGCTGAAGATCGAGGCGCGCGAAGGGCGCATGATGAAGCGCTTGCTCGGCGCAGACGGCGCGGCATTGCCGGAGTCGCAGAAGGAGCGCCTGGCAGCGCTGCTTGCCCGCAGCGAACGGCTTGCCCGGGGCTACGCCATGCGCGCCGAACTCGAGGCCCTGTGGGCCCGCTCCGCGGCATCGCACGACCAGCTCGTGGCCCAGTTGCAGGACTGGGTGGCGCGCGCCGAGCAAAGCGGCATTCGCCAGTTGGAAGAGTTTTGTCTGCGCCTGCGTCGCTACGCG